>JAITPH010000267.1 GCA_031289515.1 Tannerella sp. | reverse complement strand
AACATGAACGCAGAATAATGCTTATTTCCGTCCCCAGACCGGGCCGGCAAAGATTCACGGACAAAAAACGTCGATCGAATGTTATAAATACATAAAATCGACAATCATCCTGTTTTGACTGTAACAATATTCTAACTTTGTCGTCTAATACAAAAGAACAAATTAAATATCCAATGATTATCAGGCTTAGAGGTATAAACAAGACTTACAACAACGGCGCTCCGCTGCATGTTCTGAAGGGCGTCGATTTCGACATTCACAGAGGCGAGATGGTCTCTCTAATGGGCGCGTCAGGCTCCGGCAAGAGTACGCTACTCAATATCATAGGTATCCTCGATACTTACGATTCGGGCGACTATTACCTCGACGGCCGGCTGATAAAGGACATCAGCGAAAGCCGCGCAGCCGAACTTCGCAACAGGATGATCGGCTTCGTCTTCCAGTCGTTCAATCTCATCTCTTTCAAGAATGCCGTCGAAAACGTCGCATTGCCGCTATATTATCAGGGCGTTTCGAGGAAGAAAAGAAACATCCTCGCCATGGAATATCTGGACAAGGTAGGATTGCGCGACTGGGCAAACCACCTGCCGAGCGAGATGTCGGGCGGCCAGAAGCAGCGCGTGGCGATAGCGCGGGCGCTGATAACGCAACCGCAGGTCATACTTGCCGACGAGCCGACAGGCGCGCTGGACAGCGTGACGACGATAGAAGTAATGGAGCTTCTGCGCGAGGTAAACCGCACGGGAATATCGATGGTGATAGTGACGCATGAAAAATCCGTCGCCGACGCCACCGACAGGATAATACATGTCAGGGACGGTATAATAGAAAAGAAAGATGTTTGATTTCGACAACCTAAGCGAGATATGGAGTACGATGCGGAAGAACAAGCTCCGTACTTTTCTGACCGGCTTTTCCGTTTCATGGGGAATCTTCATGCTCGTCGTCCTTTTGGGCGCCGGAAACGGACTTCACAACGGCATAATGTATAACTTTCGCGATTATGCCGAAAACCGTATCGAGATGTGGCCGCGATACACCTCGAAACCGTGGCAGGGAATGAAAACCAACAGGCGCATCGCCTTCAAAAACGAAGACTATTACGCGCTGCGCAGGGAGCATCCCGAAGTAGTCCTCTGCTCCGCAACAATCGGCAACAGCGATACGATTTCATACAACAGGGAATATTTTACGGGTCAAACAAACGGCGTCTTTCCCGACCATGCGAAAATCAATTTCATACAGTGCTATTCCGGCGAGGGGCGATTCATAAACGACATCGACATCCGCAACAGACGCAAGGTCATCGTGCTGAGTCCGCGCATGGCGGAAGTACTCTTTCGCACGGAAGACCCGATCGGCAAATACGTAAACTGCGACAATACGATGTTTCAGGTCGTAGGCGTCTACCACGACAAGAATACAAGCAACAACTCGCCGGCATACATGCCGTTTTCGACGGCGCAGATTCTCTATAACCACGGTCAGGAAGTCTATAACATGTCGTTCACGGTGAAAGGCGTCGCCACCGAAGCCGAAAACGACGCATTCGAGCAGCGACTGCGGGAAAGCCTGGCGCGGAGGCACAAGTTCGACCCGACCGACAAGGCGGCGATAGGAATGTGGAACACAAGCAGGGAAATACGCACATTCGAGGCAATGACGGGCGGAATAATCCTGTTCATCTGGATAGTGGGAATAGGCACGCTGATGGCGGGCATCGTCGGCGTCAGCAACATAATGCTCGTCACCGTCCGCGAACGGACGCGGGAAATAGGAATACGCAAGTCGATAGGCGCAAAGCCCTCTTCGATACTGAAACTTATCATTTTCGAATCGATAATAATAACGGCTTCATTCGGATACATCGGCATGGTTACAGGAATCGGACTGACCGAAGCCATAGATTATGTCATGACGCTGTCGGGGGCAAACAGCGCTCCGGCAGGCGGCAATCAGGGCGAAAACCTGACTTTGTTCCGGCATCCGACCGTCGACCTCGGCATAACCGTTTCGGCGACAATAGTATTGATTATGGCAGGAGTTTTGGCAGGATACTTTCCGGCGCGCAAGGCAGTGAAAATATCCGCAATCGAAGCAATGAGAGCAGAATAAAAAACAAATAAACAAACAGACATGTTCGACGCAGACAGATGGAAAGAAATTTGGGTAACGATAACCCGCAACAAGACGAGAAGCTTGCTGACATGCTTCGGCGTGTTCTGGGGCATACTCATGCTCGTCATACTTCTCGGCACCGGTATCGGTTTTAAAAACGGAATACTGCACAGCGTCGACGGATTCGCCACAAATTCGCTGTTTTTTATGGCAGACCGCACGAGCGAGCCGTATCACGGTTTCAACAAGGGACGCTCGTGGAACATGCGAAACAGGGACGTCGCGGCAATCAAGCGCGAAGTGCGGGGCATCGAATCCATGTCGCCTGTCCTGTTCGGCGGACGCACTTCAAACAACGTCGTCTATCAGCGCCTTTCGGGTACATTCCACGTAAAGGGCGTCAATCCGCCCTACTTCGACATCGAGCGTCAGGACGTTCATTACGGCCGGCTGCTGAATGATATCGACATAAGGGAACGCCGCAAGGTATGCCTCATCGGCTCGCGGATTTGCGAAGACATGTTCAAAAAGGAAGATCCGTGCGGAAAATATATCAAGGTAAACGGATTATACTATCAGATAGTAGGCGTAGTCAAGCAAATAGCCTCCGGCGTGAATATAAACGGACGCGCCGAAGAATCCGTCTTCCTGCCGTTCAGCACGATGCAACAGGCGATGAATATCGGCGACGTATTGCATTTTCTGTGCATCAGCGCAATAAAAGGCTATCCCGTCCAACAGGTGATAGACGACATAAAAGGCGTACTCATGGGTCAGAACGAAATATCGCCGACCGACCCGCAGGCGGTATCCGTAATAAACATCGCCGCTCAGTTCAGCCTTTTCGACACGCTTTTCTCAAGCATCGACATATTGATCTGGATTGTGGGACTGGGTACGCTGCTTGCCGGTATCATCGGCATAAGCAACATAATGATGGTGACGGTCAAGGAACGGACGCGCGAGATAGGCATTCGTCGCGCAATCGGCGCAAAGCCGTGGGCGATTATCTCGCAGGTGATGAGCGAAAGCCTCTTGCTGACGGCAATGGCGGGCTTGCTCGGACTGAGTGCGGGCGTCTTTATCCTTGACATGGTCGACAAGATTCTAATCGCCAATCCGTCCGACGAATCGGCTCTGCGTCATCCGGGCGTCGATATGGGAACGGCGGTCGCGGCTACGGTTGTGTTGTTGATATGCGGACTTCTCTCCGGACTTATTCCGGCATGGAGAGCCATGCAGATAAAGGCTATTGATGCTATACGTGAAGAATAATAATGTAAAATAGATAATAAAATGAAAAATCGAATTGTAAAAAAGATTATGCGAATTATCCTGCTTTGTATAATAGGAATAGCAGTTGCAGGAACATTCTTTTTCTTGTGGAAAAAAGCTCAACCGGTAGAGATTGTCTACGAAATAATCGTTCCCTCGACAGGAACGGTAGAAACAAAAACCGTCGCGACCGGAAAGGTGGAGCCGCGCTACGAAATACTCATAAAGCCGCAGATTTCGGGTATCATATCCGAACTGCTGAAAGAAGCCGGACAGGACGTCAAATCGGGCGAAATAATCGCAAAAGTGAAAGTCATACCCGAAATGGTACAGCTCAACAGCGCCGAATCGCGCGTTAATATCGCCGGCATCAACTTCAAGCAGGTGGAAACGTCGTTCAAGCGCGACGAGCAATTGTACGGCCAGGGCATCCTGACGGCTGAAGAATACGACGTCTCGAAGGCAAATTATCTCAAGTCGAAAGAAGAATGCGAGAACGCGCAGAACGCCCTCGAAATAGTCAGAGACGGCATAGCCAGAAACTCGAAAGCCGCCAGCACGACGCAGATCAGGAGCACCATCACCGGCATGATTCTCGATATTCCGGTCGAAGTGGGCAATTCGGTCATCCAGAGCAACAACTTCAACGACGGAACAACCATAGCGGCCATCGCCAACATGAACGATATGATTTTCAAGGGATATGTCGACGAGACCGAAATAGGTCGCATCAACGAAGGCATGTCGATAAAACTCACTATCGGCGCGCTGGAGAATCTCACTTTCGACGCCCTTCTCGAATATGTATCGCCGAAAGGCGAGGAAAGGAACGGAGCAATTCAGTTCGAGATAAAGGCGGCAATCAAAATCCCGGAAAGCGTCTTTATCCGGGCCGGTTACAGCGCCAACGCCGAAATAGTTCTCAAACGCGCCGACAACGTGGTGACGATACCCGAAAGCGCCGTTCAGTTCAGCGGCGATTCAACATTCGTGCAGGCGCTCGTGCAGGAAAAGCCCAAACAGATATTCGAGAAACGGCCGATAAAAATAGGTCTTAGCGACGGAATAAAGATTGAAGTCAGTGAAGGCCTGACTGTCGACGACAAGATTCAGGGATCAGCTATTAACACCGAAAATTAAGAAACCATGAGAAGAAACATAATAACAGTCCTGTCGTTAATGCTTTTTGCCGCGTTCGCACAGGCGCAGGGCAAAGTATGGTCGTTGCAGGAATGTGTCGATTATGCCGTCGAACATAATATAAATGTACAGATTAAGCAGATGGGAGTGGAGCAGGAGGAGATAAACCTGAATACGGCGAGTAACGGACGCCTGCCGAACTTTACGGCAAACGCTTCACATTCGTACTCGTTCGGACGCTCTACCTCCGGTTACGACAATACTTACCAAGACCGCAACTCAAGCGCAACTCAATGGTCGGCTTCGACGTCGGTGCCCTTGTTCACCGGATTCCGGATAAGCAGCGAAATAGATGCATCGAGGCTCAATTTGCAGACGGTGGCAGCCGAACTCGAAAAGTCGCGTGAAGATTTGGAGATAAACATCACTTCGCTATATCTTCAGGTCTTGTACAGCAAAGAGATACTTTCGATAGCAAATACGCAGCTGGAGTTGAGCCGAGAGCAGTTGAAACGCACCAAAAGCCTGTTTGAAAACGGACGCGCCTCGGAAGTGCAGATATACGAAGCCGAATCGCAGATAGCGCTCGACGAGTTGTCTGTCGTGCAAGCCGCATCCGACCTGCAAATGGCTGTTCTCACGCTGACGCAGACGCTCGAACTGCCGTCGCCCGAAGGCTTCGACGTCGAGAAGCCGCAGGATGTCGAAGATTTCCTGTTGGCGAGACGTCCCGACGATATTTTTCAGACGGCGCTGACGTCGCGGGCTTCGGTAAGGGCGGAAGAACTGCGCCTCAAAGGCAGAGAAAAATATATTAAAATAGCCCAAAGCGGATATTTTCCTACTGTCTCGTTTAGCGCCGGATATGCTAATAACTACTATAAAATCAACGGATACGACAACCCTGTCTTCTCCGAACAGATTAAACTCAACCGCAACGAATATTTCGGATTAAGCCTGAACATACCCATCTTCGACCGCTTCGCGACCCGCAACAATGTCCGTACAGCCAGACTGAACATGCGCATACAGGAATTGCAGCTCGAAAACACGAAAAAGTCGCTGTATAAAGAAATTCAGCAAGCCTATTACAACGCCCGCACCTCCGGCGAAAAGTACAATTCCGCCCAAGCCGCGTATAAATCGGCCGAAAAAGCGTTCGGTTTTATGAAGGAGAAATTTAATAACGGACGGGCTACGACTTACGAATACAACGATTCCAGAACGAGCATGATAAAGGCTTTGTCGAATAGCGCTCAAGCCAAATACGACTTTATTTTCCGTAAAAAAATTCTTGACTTTTACGAGCGCCGGTAAAATAAATAGCTTGCAAACACGCGCCCATTAAAATTTTTCATGTACCTTTGCCGCATTAATAAGCGATAATATGGCTGAGATTGATAAAAGAATCAAATTACACGATAAGACTTTCGAGCTGTATATTCCTGAAGAGCAGATTGTAGCCGCCATAACCGAAGTAGCCGGAGAAATACGGAAGGATATGGAAGACATGAATCCGCTGTTCGTGGGAATACTCAACGGAGCGTATATGTTTGTCGCCGAACTGATGAGCAAGCTACCGCCGACATGCGAGCTTACTTTTGCCGCTTATTCGTCCTATCACGGCACGAAATCGGCCGGTATAGTTCAGGAACTGCTGCCTATCCGCAGCAATATCAAAGACCGTCCCATAATTCTGCTCGAAGATATTGTCGATACCGGTCTGACAATGCAATGCGTTACGAAACGCCTTCGCGACGCGGGCGCTAAAGACGTGCGTGTGGCAACAATGCTCGTCAAACCCGATTCTTTGCAATGCGACTTCAAACCGGATTACGCAGGAATGGAAATCGATAACGAATTTATCGTAGGCTTCGGTCTCGATTACGACGGCTTGGGACGTACTTCGCGCAATATTTACAAGATAGTAGAATAAATAATCTGTTAATAATAAACGAAATGCTTAACATTGTTATTTTTGGCGCACCCGGATCCGGAAAAGGGACGCAAAGCGATTTGATGAAAAATAATTATAACTTGGCGCATATCTCTACCGGCGATGTGCTTCGCAAGGAGATTAGGAACGAGACCGAACTCGGCAGGATTGCAAAAGAGTACATCGATAAAGGTCAGCTATTGCCGGACGAACTGATTTGCGACATGCTCGACAAGACGCTCGACGCCCTGAACGACGCAAAAGGCGTGATTTTCGACGGTTTCCCGCGCACCATACCGCAGGCTGAAGCGCTCGAAGCGATTCTGAACAAACGCGGCGCCGAAGTGACCGTCCTGCTTGACCTGCAAGTCGACGACGACGAACTCGTCAAACGCCTCCTCGAACGCGGGAAATTATCCGGTCGCTCCGACGATAACGAAGAAACTATACAGTCGCGGCTGAAGGTCTATCATACCCAGACGGCGCCCCTTGCCGAATACTATAAATCGAAAGGTAAACATGTGGCAATAAAGGGCATAGGAACGATAGACGAAATATTCGGTCGCATAGACGAAACAATAAATAAACTCTGATAAAAAAACGATGCCTGAATCAAATTTTGTAGATTATGTAAAGATATATTGCTGTTCCGGAAAAGGCGGACGCGGCTCGTCGCATTTCCGCAGGGCTAAATATATTCCTAAAGGCGGACCCGACGGCGGCGACGGCGGGCGGGGCGGTCACGTATACCTGCGCGGCAACCGTAATTTATGGACTTTGTTGCATTTAAGGTACGAGCGACACGCCATTGCCACTCCTGGCGATCCGGGTAGCGCCAAAGGCAGCACAGGCAAGGACGGTACGGACAAGTATATCGAAATACCGTGCGGAACGGTAGTCTACGACGCCGATACCGGCGATTTCATTTGCGACGTCACCGAAGACGGCCAAGTAATCAGACTGCTGAAAGGCGGAAAAGGCGGCTGGGGCAACATTCGCTTCAAGACGTCTACCAATCAGGCGCCGCGTTATGCCCAGCCGGGCGAGCCGTTGCAGGAACGCAACGTCATACTGCAACTGAAACTGCTCGCGGACGTAGGTCTCGTCGGATTTCCTAACGCAGGCAAATCGACGTTGCTCTCCGTCGTCACTTCGGCAAAACCGAAAATAGCCGATTATCCGTTTACCACGCTTGAGCCGAATCTCGGCATAGTCAAATACCGCGATAACCGCTCATTCGTCATGGCAGACATACCCGGCATAATCGAAGGCGCAAGCGAAGGCAAAGGGCTTGGGCTGCGTTTCCTCCGGCATATCGAGCGCAATTCGCTTCTGCTCTTCATGGTACCGGCAGATTCCGACGACATAAAAAAAGAATATTCCATACTGAGCGACGAACTGGAAAAATACAATCCCGACCTCGTTGATAAAAGCCGCGTACTTGCAATTACAAAGAGCGATTTGCTCGACGACGAACTCCAAACCTCGCTCCGCAAAAACCTTCCCGAAGGCATACCGTGTCTGTTCATCTCGTCGGTCGCGCGGCAAGGTCTCGACGCCCTGAACGACCTTTTGTGGCAGGAACTCAATCGTGAGACTTTTCAGGACAAGGACAGGATAGTCCGCCGGAAGATGGACGTCCGGAACATCGAGCCTGACGACGACTCTCCCGAAATAGATGATAGTGAAGATATTGACGACGATATCGAAAATTTATTATAAATTTCTTTTATAGTACAAAGAAAATTTGTATCTTTGTGAAGTTTTTTTTTAAAATATATGATTATGACAACAGAAATTATTGGAACTACAGCCGGAGTTGTATGGACAGTGTTGAGTACATCCGGTAAATTGGCAACCAAAGAGTTGAAAAAGGCTACCAAAATCAAAACAGACAAATTATTATATTCTGCTTTGGGCTGGCTGGCAAAGGAAGACAAGCTTGGTTTTGAAGAGAAAAATGATGATTTGTATGTGTGGCTAACGTGAGAAGGTAGACTATTAGAAAGATTAAGGCTGTTCATTCTTGCGACGAACAGCCTTTTTTGACTGATACATAAAAAAAATAATCCAAAAAGTTGTTTTTTCTAAATTATAACCCGTACATTTGTGCGCAATTTGGTAGGTAATGACTGAAAAAGAGACGAATTTGTTAGCTGTTTTTGAAGACAGGATACATGAACTGATGAAGATATGCGACGGTAGGAAGCGTCGTATAGGCGAATTGGAAACATTGTGTGGTGACAAAGATCTTCAAATACGCGAAGCCAAACAAACGATCGCGTCATTGCAGTCCAAATATGCAAACATGCTCGCAGCGCGCAGCCTCGCGGAAAACAAAGACGGTTTCGGCGACGTTCGCAAGCGGGTAGATAAATTGGTGCGGGAAGTGGAGACATGTATTGAACTGTTAAAGGAATAGTTTATGCCGGAATCGATAAACTTGGAAGTTATACCCGGAAAAGGAAAGTATACCTTGGGTATTAACGCTGAAGACGAAGAACTGATTCGGAAAGCAGCCCGACAGCTGCGGGAGAAGTATTTAGCATATCAACAGACATATTCCGACGCAGTTGTTACGGATTTGGATATTTTGGCTATGGTCGCCATTGACATCGCCGTAAGCCATCTGCGATTGGAAGACAAAAACGATACTGTTCCATTCTCTGATAAGATACAACAACTTGACAACGAGTTGAAAGGATATCTGAAAGAGCAGTGACCTACGACTAAAAGGGAGATTTCACGCACTGATTATGAAGGCTTTGATGCCTTTATAACAGTGCTTTATATATATATATAAACATAATATTTAGAACTACAAATGGACACAGGGAACATAATACCAATCATAGCCGCGCTTTTCGCCGGCGGATTGCTGACATGGTTTGTCGCACGATTGTTTTCAAAGGCAAGGTATAAAAAGATGCTGAAAGAAGCCGACAGGGAAACCGACGTGTTGAAGAAGAACAAAATGCTTGAAGTGAAGGAGAAATTCATTCAGCTCAAGGCAGAACTGGAAAAACAGGTAGCGGCGCGCAACGCCAAGATTCAGTCGTCGGAAGTGAAACTGAAACAGCGTGATGCACTGATTACGCAAAAACAGGAAGAGTTGCAACGTAAAAACGTCGAAATCGACGCTATCAAGGAAAATCTTACTACGCAACTTGCGGTAGTAGCGAAGAAACAGCAAGATCTCGAAAAGTTGCGCCAAAGCGAAATCGAACGGATAGAGGCTATTTCGGGCATGTCGGCAAAAGAGGCTAAAGACCGCCTTGTCGAATCGCTGAAGGACGAAGCAAAAGCCGACGCTTCCACTTTTATAAACGATATAATGGAAGAAGCCAAGATGACGGCAAATATCGAGGCAAAGAAAATAGTCGTCCAGTCTATACAGCGGGTAGCGACCGAAACGGCTATCGAGAACTCGGTTACGGTATTTCCGATAGAATCCGACGAGATGAAGGGACGCATCATCGGTCGCGAGGGCCGTAATATCCGCGCCCTCGAATCGGCTACCGGCATCGAAATAATCGTCGACGATACTCCCGAAGCTATCGTGCTTTCGGGATTCGACCCTGTTCGCCGCGAAATCGCGCGTCTGGCGCTTCATCAGTTAGTTCAGGACGGACGTATTCATCCCGCCCGCATCGAAGAAGTAGTCGGCAAAGTTCGCAAACAGGTGGAAGAAGAAATCATCGAGACCGGCAAACGCACGGTGATAGACTTGGGCGTCAACGGACTTCATCCCGACCTTATCAGAATGGTGGGCAAGATGAAATATCGCTCGTCATACGGACAAAACCTGTTGCAACATGCCCGCGAAACGGCTAATCTGTGCGCAATCATGGCGTCGGAGCTTGGACTTAATCCCAAGAAAGCGCGTCGCGCAGGTCTTCTGCACGATATAGGCAAAGTGCCCGACGAAGAGCCGGAACTGCCGCACGCCATTCTGGGCATGAAACTTTGCGAGAAATACAAGGAAAAAGCGGATATATGCAATGCCGTAGGCTCGCACCACGACGAAATCGAGATGCAGACGATGATAGCGCCGATTGTGCAGGTCTGCGACGCCATTTCCGGAGCGCGTCCGGGAGCGCGGCGCGAAATCGTCGAGGCATATATCAAGCGTCTCAACGACCTCGAAGAGCTGGCAATGTCGTATCCGGGAGTTGTCAATACTTACGCTATTCAGGCGGGGCGCGAATTGCGCGTCATCGTGGGAGCGGACAAGATTGAGGACAAGGACGTGGAAAGCCTTTCCAACGAAATAGCAAAGAAGATACAGGACGAAATGACATATCCGGGACAGGTCAAGATAACCGTAATTCGCGAAACCCGCGCCGTGAGTTACGCCAAATAAAAATAATCGAGAAAAGAAGTTGAAAAATAAATATGCCATATTATCGGTCGTTTGTCTGGCTGCAGCGACCGTTCCGTTCAGTGGCAGTTCGATAAATCTGGCGCTGAAGGACATTGCGACGGAGTTGAAAATGAATGCCGTCGCCCTGAGCTGGGTCGTTACGTCGATGATGCTGCCTTCGGCCGTCTTGCAGATTCCATTTGGAAAAGTCGGCGATATGATAGGGCGAAAGAAGCTGCTTGTAACAGGTATAATCCTGTTTTCGGCAGCTTCGTTTTGCTGTCTGTTTGTCGAATCGGGCGCGTTACTGCTTGTGATGCGGTTTGTGCAGGGCATTGCCAGCGCTATGATGTTCGGCGTGTCGGTAGCCATCATCATGAATATTTTTCCACGCGAGGAACGCGGCAAAGCCATCGGCATCAACACCGCAGTTATATACATGGCGCTTGCCGCCGGACCTTTCCTGGGCGGTATGGCGACGCATTATTTCGGCTGGCGCAGCATCTTTCTGATTACAGCCCTTATGGGAATTTTGGCTTTGCTGGGCGTTTTCCGGTTTATGAAAAACATGGATTGGAAAGAAGAGGCTTCGCAGGGCAAGTTTGACCGGACAGGCGCGGCTGTCTATTCTGTGGCTCTGATATGTATTCTATGGGGTTTTTCGCTTTTGCCCGCATTGAAAGGCGCATTATTGACGGCAGGCGGATTGATTGCGCTCGTCGTCTTCATCTTTTACGAAAAACGGCAGGCAGCGCCGATGTTCGACATGAACATGTTTCTACGCAATCGCGTATTTCGCATGTCGCTGTTCGCCGCCCTGATAAATTATGCCGCCACCTTCGCCGTAGGTTTTCTGATAAGCCTTTTTCTGCAATACGTCAAAGGCTTCGACGCACGGCAGGCAGGATGGATTCTGCTGTCCCAGCCTGTTGCGATGATGTGTCTGTCGCCTTTGGCCGGCCGTTTGTCCGACAAGGCGGACGCAGGCAGGATTGCCACCCTCGGAATGGCCGTCATAGTCGTATGTCTGGGGCTGTTGCTCTTCCTCTCGCCCGAAACGCCGATCATTGCACTGATAGCCGTTTTGCTCGTTTTGGGAGCAGGTTTCGCCCTCTTCTCGTCGCCAAATACAAATGTCATCATGAGTTCGGTCGAGAAAAAACATCTCGGCACTGCTTCGGCTACGACAGGCACTATGCGGCTTGTGGGACAGGCTTTCAGCATGGGCATCACGATGATGATGATTTCCGTCTTTATCGGGCAGAAGCAGATTACGGCAGACGTCTATCCGATGCTGATGAAATGCCTGCGCTGGACATTTGCCGTTTTCGCCGTTTTATGCTGCTTCGGCGTTTATTTATCGTCGATAAGAAAAGAAAAAGCATAGTTCCCCTACCTGCCGCATATTTCCCTGAAAGTACAGTATTCGCAGTTCTTGACGACAGGCGTTTGGGTAAACGGTTTGTTCCTGTCAAAAATCTCGTCCAGACACGCTCTGAGAGAAAGCTCGAAGTCCGTGAAACATCGCCCGAAATCCGTCACCGTTTCGTCGCCCAGCCTGATTGCAGGGTCGAACGCGGATTGCCCGAACAGTTCGCGGACGTGGTATACCGCCGGTTGTATGTTTTTATTGCCCGACTGGGAGGCATAAACCCATGCGTAAAGAAAAACCTGCATTATCGCTTTCCTTCTTTTTTTTGCCGAAATGTCGAAAAGGCTGCCTGTCGAATCGAAAACCAGCAAGCCCGGCTTTCCGCTCTTGTAATCCGCAATGCGCGTTATGCCGTTCACCTCGTCAATCCTGTCGATGAAACCCTTGACAAGTATTTTCCGGCCGTCGGACAGCTCAATCGAACTGCGGAAAAGCCGTTCCGAATCAATGTAGCGGAAAGGCGTCAGCGAGCGGTCGTATTCCAGAATTTTGCAGGCATACTTGCGGATAGCCTCGCCGTTGAGGTAAGTTTGTCCTTTAAGCGGTTTCGATTCGTCGGAATGAAAATAGTCTTTTGCGAAAGCCTGCCCGATTATTCCGGACATGTTTTTTTCGCCGGCGGCAAGTTTTAGCAGGTCTGCCGTCACCGTCATGCCGCAAAAGGGCTTGTACGCCAATTCCATCACGCTGTGAAGAATCGTTCCGAAGGTATCGTGTTCGATGGTTTCGCTGACCGTTTCCTCTTCCCTTATGCCCTTGACGGCGGAGAGGTAGAATTTAAGCGGACAGTCGAGGTAGGTGTTTATCGCGCTTGCCGACAGGCTTTTTTCCGTTCCGTAAGCGGCGAGCGACTGCATCGTCTCGTCGTCCTTGTCTATCCTGAACGGCTCGACGGCCGAGGCGGATATGTTGTAAACGGCCAGTTTTCGGTGCAGCGGAGTCTTGTAATGGTATCTCAACTGGTGAACGAAGCGGCTCGTTTCGCCGTTCCGGAGTCCGTCCGAGCGGGTGTCGAAAAGCATTGTTACACGTTTTGCGCGAAATATCATGCGGTAGAACTGGTATGTCCGGATACATTCCTGATGTTCCGGCGTGGACAGTCCGAAGCCGCGCCGCAAATGATACGGTATAAACGAATTTGCGGGGCTGTTCTTGGGAAAAACGCCTTCGTTGGCCGACAGGATGATGATATTCTCGAAATCGAGCGCCCGCGTTTCGAGTTCTCCCATCACCTGCAATCCCGAAAGCGGCTCGCCCTGAAACGGTATCCTTATCATGTCGGTCATCTGTTTGAGAAGCCTGAAATACGTGTCCGGCAGCATCTCCGTTTTCGTCTCACGCATCATCTCGCGCATACGGTTTACCGTCGTATAGTAATGGAAGATAAATTCCTGTTCAAGGGCTTTCGAATCGACCGTTCCGTCGGCGTCGTCCGTTTCGGCGCCGTTTGTAATTTGCATGTTCAGTTCCTTGAGTACGCTTATCAGATAGCCGGATATTTCCATAGCCGTCGAAGGCGTTGAAAAGAGCAGGCTTAACAGATGCGTCGTGCAGAGCGACTGTGCGGGAATGTAAATCCGGTTGAAAGCGGTAATGTCCCGCACGAGCGCCGCCGTTTCGTCCGGACAGGCAGACGAAACATACTTGTGGCGCAGCACGGCGACGGCGTCGCGGTGATAAAATTCTCCCTTCCGTACATTTTTCCGCAACGACTGAAGATTCTCCATAAGCGACGCCACCGGCGCGCCCGACAGCGAATAGCCTATCGTGACGTTTATCCGCGAAATCTGCTTCGGTATGGAGTTCAAGACCGGCAGCAGCAGCTTTTCGTCCGCCAGAACGATTGCCGTCTGAAGCGCTTCCCCGGCGCCGACCGGTTTGTCACCGTACAGCTGTTCGAGAATCGGATATACCAGTTTCGCCTGCCCGATATGCGAAGGGACGCCTGTTATCTCGAAATATGCGTCCTGCTGCGCCTCTTCCGGCAATTCGTATTCCGAAGGAAACATTTCGAGGTTTTCCTTCACAAAGAAAGACGCCTTGTTGTCCGTATCCCTGATTTTGTCCGACGCATAATCCCAGTAAAAATCAGCAATGCCCCGGTTCCGGAGATGCCGGAGCAGTTCCTTTTCGGCTTTGGTCAGAGCGTTCAGCCCGATGAAAACGATTTTTTGATAAGGAAGGTCGAAGCCTTCGTTTTTGGCGTTTTCCGCCACTTCGCGGTATATCATGCCTTCGTAGGCAAGGTTTTCGGCGGCGAGATTTTTGCGAAATTCGCAATATACGGGATGCAGCAATTCCCAAATCCGGAGAAATAAAGTCTCGTTGGCGTCGCGGCTTTCGCTGCTTCCGACCTGAAACGACGACCAGAACGAGCGGATAGCCTGAACCTGCGACGCCGTGAGGAACGAAAAATCGCGGTCGATGCTGTTCAGGTCGGTGACGTTGGTAAAGAGCTGTCGGGCGTCGACGAGGCACTTGTCCACATCGTCGAAATCGTTCAGAATCATTTCGCCCCAGTAGACGAAATTGTCGAACGTCTCGTCCGTGCCGCTTTGTTTCACGTAAACGTCGTAAAGCATGAAGAGCAGTTTTATGCGGTCGGCCTGCTGTTTGGGACAGAGTTTGTTGAACAGGTCGTTGATGGTCATCACGGCAGGCGAGAAAATCGGTACGGCAGCGATTTCGGACAGGTATTTGCGGAAGAAGATACCCGACCGCCGGTTGGGAAAAACGAAGGCAAGCCGGTTAATGTCGGCGCCGTGCCTGTCGTAAAAAAGCGAAGCAATCTGTTTCAAAAAAGGTGTCATATCAAAATAAAAAATTAAATTAAATGCAAATGTACGCATTTTTTTTCTGAAACAGCCTTGCCTCCCGGTAATAATTGACAGGAGGGAGACACGTTCGCAATGACGGACATTACGTCGCTGTTCGGCGTGACGTCTTTCGCTGCGTCGAAGTTTACGGCAAGTCTCCGGACTTGCCGAATTTAATTACTGCATTGTTTTTTCTTTTAATATGAATTATTTTTTTTGCATTTGTCGCCTTCAGAGATACATCACAACTATTGTGATCATGTCCCGAACGTTTCG
>JAITPH010000263.1 GCA_031289515.1 Tannerella sp. | reverse complement strand
CCGGCAGACGACAAAGAGAGCAATTACGGCGAGTTTTACCGTTTGCTTGTCGCGACCGGCGTCATTCCGCGAGAATCGGTTTTTCCGTTCAAATATAACGTCGACGAGCAGCAAGCGCTGAAAGATGCCGAGGCTCTGATCGGAAAAATACCTTTTGTCGACGGATTGCCGCGATTCGACCTGATAATACTCGGAATAGGCGAGGACGGTCATACCGCTTCGATATTTCCCGGTAATCTGCAATCGTTTGAAAGCCGCCGGATTGTCGAAATAGCCGTGCATCCGCAGACTAAACAACATCGCCTGACCCTTACCGGCAGCGTAATAAACAATGCCGAAGACATAATATTTTTATGTACCGGCGCAAGCAAGAAGCCGGTAATAGACGAGATTGTCAACAGGAAAAACCGATCGTTGCCGGCTTCTCGCGTGTCCGCTTCGGGAAGTCTATTCTTCTACGTCGATGAAGCGGTCGTTTCCCGATAACCGGTGTCGCGCTTTTATGTAATTGGTTATGAGGTCGTTCATAACTTCCCCGACCGATTCCTGCTGATGAAACATTGAGGCTATCTGTCCGATCTCAAGTTGTCCTTCGACGAGGTCGCCTTCAAAAATGCCTTTTTTAGCGCGTCCTTTGCTCAACAGGTTTTGGAGTTCTTCGGCCGACGCGCCGTTGTTTTCGGCTGTCTCGACGGCTGTTTTGAAGTCGCTTTTAACCATCCTTGTCGGTGATAGTTTTTTCAGAAGCAGTTTAGTGTCACCTTCTTCGATGTTGAGGCATAACTGTTTGAAGTTAAGGTGCGCCGAGCTTTCGGTTGTAAGGGCGAAGCGCGTCCCTATCTGAACGCCTTCGGCGCCCAAGGCTTCGACGGCCAGTATAGCTTCGCCCGTGCCGATACCGCCGGCGGCAATCAAAGGAATCGTCGTGGCGCGGCGGACGGCGGGTATAAGGCATAAAGTAGTCGTTTCTTCGCGTCCGTTATGTCCGCCTGCCTCGAAGCCTTCGGCAACGATGGCGTCGACGCCTGCCTCTTCGCTTTTCCGGGCAAAGCGCGAACTGCTGACGATATGCGTGACCGTTATTCCTTTATTTTTCAGGAAACTCGTCCATGTCTTGGGACTTCCGGCGGAAGTGAAAACGATTTTTACGCCTTCCGAAACTATAATGTCAATCAACTTTTCGATTTCGGGATACATGAGCGGAATATTCACGCCGAATGGTTTGTCGGTTGCTTCCCTGCATTTGCGGATATGTTCGACAAGTATTTCGGGGTGCATCGAGCCGGATCCGATAAGCCCCAAACCGCCCGCGTCGCTGACCGCCGAAGCGAGCCGCCAACCGCTGCACCATACCATACCTCCCTGAATTACAGGATATTTAATCCCGAAAAGTTTACAAATTCTGTTCATAATAAGATTCATATTTAAAAATAAACGCCGCAAATTAAGAAAAAAAATCGAGCCTTCCCAAACAATTACTCATATATTAATGTGAATAATTTTTCAGGCGACATGATTTCGTTTGCCGTTTCAATAATCTGTTCGGACGTTATCTGTTCGATTTTGCGGAATACGTCTTCAAGCGGCTCGTAACTGTTGTAGTGGAGGAACGACTTGCCCAGACCCAGAAAGAGGCTTTCCTTGTTGTCGCTTGCCACTCCAAGCTGTCCGACAGCCTGTTTTTTTGCCGCCGCGAGTTGCGTTGCCGTCAGTTTTTTCGTGCGCAGTTTTTCGAGTTCGCTTTCTACAAGCCTCATTGAGCGTTCGCGGTTTTTGGGGTCGGCTCCGAGATAGACCGTAAACACGCCGGTATCGGTATAGGAAGTGACATTTGATTCGACGGTATAGACAAGTCCGTGTTTTTCCCTCAGACTTACGTTCAGGCGGTTATTCATGCCCGGACCGCCGAGTATGTTATTCAGGAGAAACAGCAGATACCGCTTCTCGTCGAACAGGTCGTAAGCCTGACCGCCGACGATGATGTGCGACAGATGCGTTTTCTTCTTCTTTTGTATCGTCTGCGACTTTATTTCCGGTGGCTTTATCCTTTGCAACTTTGAGATTTGCGAGGGAATACAGGACATATATTTTTCCGCTATCCTCACAACGCGCTTGAAATCAAGGTTTGACATAGTGAAAAACACCATGTTTTCTGCCGTATAAAAGCGTTTGATAAACGATTGTCCCGCCAAAGTCCCGAATGATTTCAGCGAGCGTTTGTTTCCCAGGATATGATGACCGAGTTGATGACCGTTGAAAATCAAGTTCTCGAAATCGTCGAAAATGAGTTCCGACGGCGAGTCTTCATACGACTGTATTTCGTCTAAGATGACTTCGCGCTCTTTTTCAAGTTCGTTTTCGGGAAACTGCGAGTTGACAATCAGGTCGGACAGCAGTTCGGCCGCACGTTCAAAATCTTTAGCCATGAAGATGGAGTAGATGAACGTGCTTTCTTTGGTCGTATAGGCATTGAGTTCGCCTCCCACATTTTCCATGCGGTTGAGGATGTGCCACGATTTACGTTTGAGCGTTCCCTTGAATAGGGTATGTTCGACAAAGTGCGCCAAACCGGCTTCTTCGGTCTGTTCGTCGCGCGCGCCTGCATTTATCGCAAAACCGCAGTAAGCGACTTGTGAAGAAATCGGTAGATGAACTGTTCGCAAGCCGTTGGCAAGAGTGTGAGATTTGATTATCATTTGATTATATAGAATAAAAATCCGAGGCGTGGAACAATCCAGGCCTCGGACTGATAAAAAATTATAAAAACGAAAAACGAAAACTTTTAGTCAGTAATTTTAATTTTTAAGTTACGAAACCAAACATCGTCGCCATGATCCTGAAATCCAATCAGACCTTCATGGTTTTTGCCGCCGCAGTTGTTGAGCAACTCGAAAGCTAATGGCCATTTTTCCTGGCTGAACTTGCTTGCCTGAAGCATATCCGTCCATTGCTGTGTCCAAAGGTGGTATTCAACTACTGCCTCATCGTTCTGATAATGGATGATAGTGCCTTTGTAGATGAGTATCTTACCCTTGTTCCACTCGCCGATAGCCTTGGCGTTTTGCGGTTTCGCAGGTATCATGTCATAAAGTGAAGCCGATTGGCGATTACCGTCTTTTCCGAGTTTGGCATCGGGATGGTTTTCGTTATCAAGCACCTGATATTCAGGGGCAGAGATGTACGAGGGTTGTCCTTCAACTTCCTGAACAAGATAGAGCACACCGGAATTGGAGCCTTTGGCTACTTTCCATTCAAACTCGAACTCGAAGTTCTTCAGTTTGTGCGAGAAAACGAGGTCGCCGCCGTCTTTTGCGCCTGCTTCGCCTTCGCCGGAGCCTTTAATATGGATAGCGCCTTCGTCGATAACCCACGCATTAGGTACGTCGGTACGGTCATAACCGCGCCATCCATTTAAAGTCTTACCGTCGAATATGGTTATCCAACCGTTTTCATCTTTCGGAAACTCGCTGAGGTCTACCATCGGGAGATCCAACAGCTTGTATTCGGGAACAGTGGGAACGGCGCTTGCAGTTTCAGTTTCGGAGGCAGCGGCATCTGTCGCTTTTTTCTTTCCTCCGCCACAAGACACAAGCGCAAAAACTGTTACAACGCTTGCCGCTAAAATTACTTTTTTCATACGATTACACTATATTTAAAAGTTATGGCATAGCAGGAAGTTTCCAACCGTCGCGATATTTATGATTTATAAGTTCGGCTGCAAATTCCTGAGCATTAACGGCCGGCGTATATGTCTTATCGAACGAAGGATGTCCGTCGTTGATCGTAAATCCGTCTTTGATAACGGTTCTGATCGTTTCGTCGGCGCCGATGTTCGTAAACTTCATGTTTTCGCCATCCCAATCCAGTACTTTTTTCAAAGCCTGCAAGCGAACGGCCAGCACTCCCATTACAACCATTTCGTTGAACGGACCGGCTTCGCTGAAGTCGGATGCCGATTTCACGCGGTTTGCGGGACTTTCCTTACATGCGCGCACCCAATCCAATTCATGGCTGAGAGTAACGCGGCGGCATACTTTCGGAGCTGTTGGCACGCGACCGGACAGTAACCACGGTTTTCCTCCGTAGCAACTGCAAAGCAGTGTGTCTTTTGTTCCATGGAAGATAACCAATCCGCCGCCGTCGCCCATTAATTGCCTGCCTTGCGGGAATCCTGCGGGGCGGTCGGGCATCATTCCGCCGTCGTACCAGTGTACTTCGACTTCGGGTAGACCAACCTTAGGCATGTTTTCGCGTGCAGGGTAGGTCAGTTTAACATGTTGAGCCTGCGGAGCGCATTCGTTCAGAAGCAGGGTAGACGAGCCTTCGGCTTTTATCGGGTATCCTAATTTCAGAGCTTTGAAAGCAGGATGCAGGATATGGCAAGCCATATCTCCCAAAGCGCCTGTTCCGTAGGGCCACCAGCCGCGCCAGTTCCATGGGGTGTAAATGTGATTGAACGGACGGACTGCCGTAGGTCCGGAGAACAAATCCCAATTGAGAGTCGACGGTATTTTGTCGGCTTTTTCGGGAGTATTCAGTCCCTGAGGCCATATCGGGCGGTCTGTTGCAGCTTCCACTTTCAGCACTTCGCCGATTTCGCCGTTCCAAATCCATTCGCACATGAGGTTTACGCCTTCAGCGGATGCGCCCTGATTACCCATTTGAGTTGCAACCTGATGTTTTGCTGCGAGCTTGGTGAGTAAGCGTGATTCGTAAACGCTGTGTGTCAGAGGTTTTTGAACATAAACGTGCTTGCCGAGTGTCATGGCTTCGGCAGCGATAATGGCATGAGTATGGTCGGCTGTAGCGACGATGACTGCGTCAATGTCTTTGCCTACTTCGTCGAACATCTTGCGATAGTCCCAGTACTTCTTAGCCGTATTCACACGGTCGAATACGGGTTTCGCGTATTTCCAGTCTACATCGCAGAGAGCTACGATGTTTTCTGTGCGCTCCACAGCTTTCAGGTTCGAGTTACCCATGCCTCCGATACCTACGCTGGCAATGTTTAATTTGTCTGACGGCGCTACGTAGCCATGGCTCTTACCTAAGATAGAGCTTGGAGCAATGGTGAATGCTGCCGCCGCTGCTGCACTTCTTTGCAAAAAATTTCTTCTTGAAATGTTTGTCATAGTGAAAATTTTTTTAATTTGAGTTTATAAAATTAGTAGAAAATATAACCGTATTTTCAAGCCAGCGCAAAGGTAAATAAAATTTTAGAAAAAAAACGGTTTTGTATGTTTTTTTTTCGTATATGATGTTATTTAACATTATTATACATTACGGTTGCACTTTCCATTCATTGTCGTAAAACCCTGCATATTCAAGCCCTTCCAGCCCTGTGCGCAGCATGTCGGCGCGGAAAATCATTATTTCGGGAAAGCCTGTAATCGGTTGAAGATAGTTGTTCAGGGTTGTCGCTTTTATTCCATTTTCGCCGGTTGCCGCTACAACTCCGACAAAATTTGCGTCGTTAAGAGGATAAGGATAAAGGAAATATGCTCCCAAATCATTGCCTTTGTACGTCTTGTCGCCTGCCGTGATAGCGCCGTTGCCGACCTGAATCGGACAGTCTTTCAGCAGTACGTTCCATGCGCGATTGTTGTTACTGTTGCCGTATATCACGACATTTCTGCCTGCGTATTTTTGCGTCGAATACTCCGTGTCGGGGATGACTTCAAACGAGCCGTTGCCTCTGTAATAGAACGATTCTGCGTCGAATCGAGCCTTGTTGAGATACAACTCGTTTTCTTTTGCCGTGCCTTTGGTGGCGTACACGAGGACTACGTTATTGTCGAAAGCAAATTTGAAACCGCCGCCATAACGACCTGAATATCTTTGCTTTGTGTCTATTTTGTCAATCAGTGTCCACTTATCGGCTTCCAAAGCGAGAATAGCTTTTTGTCCGGCCGGTACCGTCAGTTTCTGTTCGCCGATAAAGATACATACGTCTTTCGCAGTGAAGCCAAGCGCCTGTAAGTCAAAGGTTAATAAGGAAGCGTTCTCGGCTTTTTCGACCTTGATGGTGTCATTGCCCTGTACGGCATTTATTTTTGTGAAAGCGTCGGGCGTGATTTGCCGTTCGACCCGCAACCAGTAGTCTGACGGCGAGATGCCGGGCGAAGCTGTCGTGAAATCTATTTCTTTGACGTCTTTAGCCTTTGGAATGGTATGCAGGGCGAAATAGTTGAAGAAAGGCTGCCAGTCCACGCTTTCGTTGCCAAACCAGTGTTCGCCGCCGGGGTATTCGTAATAACAGAAATCGGCATGGAATTTGCCGAGCAGTTCCCGCATCTGACGCGCCTCTGACGTATTAACAACCCTGTCTTCGCTTCCGTGGAAGATGTAGACGCCCGATTGTTTCAGGTTATCAAGCATCGAAAGCGTTCTTCCGTAGGTGACGGCGCGCTTGAACGGCTCATATTTAGGGAATTGCTCCATCATGTCCGAGCGTCCGCGTCCGCCGTAGTTGCCGAGGTCGGGATAGCCTGCGCATGGCGCTATTGCGGCAAACTTGTCGGGATAAGTGATGCCGAGATACCACGTACCGTGTCCGCCCATCGAATGACCGGTAAGGTAGATGCGCGACATGTCAGGTTTGAAAATCCGGATAGCTTCTTCGAGGACTTCGAGCGCGTCGATGCGTCCCCAGTCTTCCCAGTCGAAACCGTAAGGGCGGCGGTTGGTGGCGGCAACTATATCGACGTCATCTTTCAGACCGTAGCAGGCCGCCTGTCCGTGAGCGTCGACTCCGGCGCCATGAACAGTCAAAACAAGCCCTTTCGTCTCGCCGGGATTCTTGCGTTTGGCGGGGACGATGCTGAAGAACTGGACGCTGCCGTCAATCTTGCTTACGAAAGTACGAGTATTGTAGTTCGTTACGAGCGCTTTCTTAACCGGTATTTCCGTGCGGTCGAGCGTCTTCCCCGATTTGTCGAGCAGTTCGACGCCAATAATGATTTCGCCTTCATTCCTTACATTATCAGGCAATGCGGGCAATTGGAACTTTACTTTCCTGACGGACATTTGTATGAGATTTTCCGTCTGATAATCAACGCTTTCTCCGGTAGGAAGCGTTGCGCGGACAATCAGTCCTTTCAACGGCTTTTCGGTCATGTTGATAACGCGGATTGCAGCCCACGCCGGTGCAGATTCGCCTATCAAAAGGTCGGGAAGCGTCATGTCGCGTTTGGTAAACATTACCGGTTTATTCGGTTTGACCAATTTCGCCGAATATCTGCCTGCTCTGCCCGGCGTATAAACGAACTCGTTAAGACCCTTTTTGAGCTTAACCGGCGTTAAGGAATAACCGAAGTCGTAGTAATCGCCTTCGTGCGGAACGTTATTGACGAATGTGCGATGTCCGCCCGACGCTTCGAGAAGCGCCAACTGTTCCGTGGGCGAGTTATAAGACGTATACAGGTACGAGCCTCGCACGTTCATGCCTTGAAAAGCGCCTGTACTGTCGGCCTTTGCTTCCATCCATTTCCAGCGCGGCGCCGCCTGAAAGTTGAATCGGAAATTGTTGTTTTGCCTTGCCCTCTGTTGCGCCGTATCCTGCCGAATTTCGGGCAGCGTTATGGCGGGATAGGAGTAAGGTACGGAATCGCCCGCCGAAGGAGAGACAAACTTCCCTGTTGCAATCAGCCATGCAATCATGTCCTGAGCGCTGAAGTATGAGCTTGAAACTGCGCTCGAAGGCGGAAGTAGCAATCCTTCGGTGAAACGGCAGAAAATCTCGCCTTCATCCGTTGTTTCTATTTTTTCTTCGCCGAGATAAGTTACGATATTCTGGGCGTAAACCGGTGACGACAATCCGGCCATCGCCAGAAACATCGTAGTCGTCAGATAAATTCCAATATTTTTCATTGTTATAGTATGATTTGATTAATAATGTACTATATTGAAGGAGGTCCGCCGAATCCTCCACCGCCGCCGCCACCAGGACCGCCGCCGCCGGGTCCACCACCGCCGCCGGGTCCGCCGCCTATTGTACGAATCTGAACTCCGCCGGGACCGCCATCGGGTCTGCCGCTAAACATGTCGGATCTGCTTGCGCCTCCCTTGAAAATGCTGAAGTTAAAGACGAAATTCAGCATGAAATAGCTGTTCAGCGTGTTATATTCGGAATAGCGGGTATAGCTCGAAGTCGTAGTATACGAGATATTGCTGCGTTGCTGCAAAATGTCATATACCTTGAGGCGCAATGTTGCCGCGTTGCCCTTGAGAAAACTTTTTGAAAGCGAAGCGTTCCAAAGCCATTCATTCAACTGGTAATCGTCTGAATATCCGGAGTTTGTATTATACGTAATATCCGATTCCAACTTGATATTCAGAGGCAGATAGAGAGTAGTGTTAGCTCCTCCGCCATAGTCGAACGTATTGAGATCGGTCTGTCCCTGAAGCGAGTTTCTGGTGCGGCGGTACGAGATATTGCCGTTGATGCCTAAATCCGCGTAATCGGAGCGATAGTTTATGCCCAGACGGTCTTGCAGTTGCAACTGCTTGTTCGTATTTTTCTCCGTGTTGACGTAACTGTTTGTGTTTGAGTACGATACCATACCCGAATTATTGATCGAATATTTGATGTTTTTAAGAGGAGTATTGTACATGAAACGCAAGTTGCCGTTGTAATTGCCGTTGATATTACGATAAGTGGTGATTTTTTTGCCGGTAGTCGGGTCGTTGGTAATAAAGTTCACCACGTCGTTCACCACATAGCTGCCGTTTGCGAAAATCATGAAAGCCGTTTGTTTCTGCGAATTGAAGTTTTGCATCTGGATACGCAGGTTGTTTGTATAGATAGGATTGAGGTCGGGATTACCTATCGTAGTGTTCAACGGATCGGAAACATCTTCGACCGGTTGAAGTTGCACCATCGAGGGCTGACTTGTCCTGCCTTCATATTCTACACGGATATTCTGCTGGTTTGACGGACGATAGTTTAACAGCAGTGTCGGCGAATAGTTTACAACGCTGCGACTGTTGCTGTAAAGCGTTTGGTTGCCCACGAATGTTTCGGTCTTCTGATACGACGGATCGATATTGAATCCGACGGTATAGTTATACAAGTTGCGTTGCGACTTGAAAGCGACGTTAATACGCTGGTCTGCCGATTCGTTGCGCGAGCTTTTGCTGTACGTCGAATCGAGAACGTCATATTCTTTCGAATCGCCCTTTGTATAAGCGTTCTTCAGAGCTTCGCGTTCATTGGCGCTGTAACTGTACGATAACTGTATGAAATTGTTGAAGCCGACAGGCTCGACCCACGAGACCATACCACGATAGTTGTAATTGGTATTGTCGTACCCTATTTGCTGGTCGATGAGATCTGTCGGATGCGTCGGCGTCTGGAAGTATCTCGTCAGCGAATAGTTTATTCCATCGCTCGCCGTATTACCGCTTCCGCCGGACAGCGACATGCTCAGTACGCGCCCTTTGTCGCTCAGTTTGCGGCTTGCGTCGATGCGTGCGGAGGCGTTGTAGCTGTCGCCCTCGGAAGAAGAACTTGAGATAACGGTATTTACCGAGTCGCGTACATTATTTAATGTATAGGAATCGTCGGCTTGATTCTGATTCGATTTGCTTAAAGAGAAATTTGGGGTAACGATGACTTGGGTCAGCGTATCAGGCTTCCAAACCATGCGTAAATTAACGTTCATGTTATCGTTTTTTGTTCTCGACTTGGATTGCTCGTAATCGTAAGAGTTACCGGTATTCAGGATGTTTTCGGTTTCGTTTGTACTTTCGGAGTCGTTGTCCGAGTGAGAATAGCGGACATTGCCGCCGACAGTCAGCTTCGGACTAAATTCCTTGCTGAAGTTAGCGCCGATATTACCGGATTGGGTGATGCCGCCGCCTCCGCCCGTGCCGCCAATCACGACTCTCCTTACTCCTCCGCCGCCGCCTCCGCCGCCCATGCCTGCGAACGCAGTCGAAGCAAAATCGGTGAATCCCATGTTGTTCGTATTGTTCAAGCCGCCGAGAAGCGAGAGCTGGCTGTTGTTCGCGAATTGATTTACGGAGAAATTGCCTTCGTAACGGTCTTGGCTGCCATATCCGGCAAAAGCGTTGCCGAACAGACCCTCTTTCATACCGGGGCGGATAGTCAGGTTGATAACGGCTTCTTCATCGCCGTCGTCGAAACCTGTCATCATGGTCATGTCGCTTCGTTTATCGTATGTTTGAACTTTTTCGACCATCTTTGCAGGAAGATTTTTGGAAGCCACTTTCGGGTCGTCGGAGAAAAATTCCTTGCCGTCGACAAGCACCTTTTTGATTTCCTTGCCGTTGATTGTGACGGCGCCGTCTTTGCTTACCTCCACGCCCGGCATCTTTTTAAGAAGGTCTTCGAGCATCGAGCCTTCCGGTATCTTGTACGAATCGGCGTTATATTCGACGGTATCTCCCTTTACGGTCACTTCGACGGCTTTTGCCGTGACGACAGCTTCGCCGAGCATGACTTTGTTTTCCTCAAACTCAAATGTGCCCAAATCAACCGTCTCGGAGCGTCCGGTCAATTGTAACGGCTGATATATATGGTCATAGCCAATGTATGAGACATGAAGCAGATATGTGCCCGCTTCGATTCCCTTGATGGAAAAACTGCCGTTCGTACTACTTGCTGCACCGGCTTTCATCGTGCTGTCTCTATCTGACAGCAGTCGTATCGTTGCCGATTCAATCGGCTCTCTACTCTCTTTATCTACTACAACGCCTTTAATCTCGACTTTGTTTTGTTGCGCCGTCACGGATTGCGACAAAAAAGTGACAAGGCTAATACCTATTAAAACACTAACAATCTCTTTCTTCATAAAAATCTATTTATTATATTTATTTGATATGGGGATAGACAGACAAAAGAGCTGAACGTTTAAACGCTTGTCAGTGATTTAATCATAATTAACTCTATCAAACAGATGCTTTAAGACCCTTGACGACTGCTGTTGTGAAACCGGCTTCTTCCATGGCATTCAAGCCTTTTATGGTGATGCCTCCGGGGGTCGTTACCTTGTCGATTTCGGCTTCCGGATGACTGCCGTTGGCTTCGAGCAGGGCGATAGCGCCCTTGAGCGTTTGCATCTCTATTTTTTTTGCCTGTTCGGGATATAGACCAAGCTCGACAGCGCCTTCGACCGCCGCGCGTATATATCTGAATGCGAAGGCAATGCCGCACGAAGCAAGTGCAGTCCCCGCTTTCATGAGGCGTTCCTCGACGATGACGGTAAGCCCCAGATAATCGAATAACTTCCGGATAAGGTCGGTTTGCTCCGGCGAAGCGTTGTGCGAGCAAACGAAATTGACGCTTTCCCTGACCGCAATGGCAGTATTCGGGATGATGCGAAAAATCGCGGGCGAGGCGGCGCCGTCTTTTTCAAGAAACTTGCAAAGGCTGCCTGTCTCAATGCCCGCCGCTATCGAAACTATTATTTGCCGTTCGTAATCGAGTAGCGGCTTTATCTCGGCGATTACCGGCTCTACAAGCCACGGTTTGACGGCAATAACGACGATTTCCGCGTCCGTACATGCCTGTTTATTGTCTGTAGTTGTTTTGATAGAAGCATTCGCAGCCTTTATCTTGCCCAGAATTTCTTCCGAACGGTCGGCGCAACAGATGTCCGAAGCGCTCATAATGTTACTGTTACCTAATCCCAGCGCTATTGCGCCTCCCATGTTTCCGGAGCCTATTATTCCTATTTTCATCTCTCAAAATTTAAAAATAAAGGCACAAATATAAATAAAAAAAACCGATTTTGAATGGAAATCCAAAATATTGCAATATATTTGCAACGAAATACGAGTATTTTTTAAACTTTAATATTATGTATAAGAAAATTATTTTAGGATCGTTTCTATTGTTTGGATTATTCTCAATTAATGCTCAAGATGGCGTTAATAAAGAGGGTTATGAGTTTACAACTGTCAAGGAGTTGAAGATTACTCCTGTAAAAAACCAAAGCCGTTCGGGTACATGCTGGTCGTTTTCGGGCGTTGGTTTGATTGAGTCGGAGCTGCTGCGCACCGGTAAGGGCGAGTTTGATTTGTCGGAGATGTTTGTCGTCAACAAATCGTACATCGACAAGGCGGACAAGTATGTGCGTTTGCATGGTTTCCTGAATTATGCGCAGGGTGGTTCGTTTGCAGACGTATTGTACGTTTTCAGAAATTACGGCGCGATACCCGGCGAAGTTTATCGCGGACTGAACTACGGCGATACGGTACACGTTCACGGCGAGATGGAGCAGGCGTCGCTTGCTTTTCTGAAATCTATCGTCACGAACAAGAACGGCAAACTTTCGCCTGTCTGGAAAAACGCGCACAAGGCGATTATCGAATCGTATCTCGGCGAGATTCCGGGAAAATTCACGTACAAAGGCAAGGAATATACGCCGGAGAGCTTCGGACAGTCGTTGGGACTGAATTTCGACGATTATGTGTCTCTGACTTCCTATACCCACGAGCCTTTCTACACCTCGTTTGGCATTGAAATACAGGACAATTGGCGATGGGCGCAGTCGTACAACCTGCCGATCGACGAATTGATGCAGGTTTTCGATAATGCCATAAATACCGGTTATACTGTTGCATGGGGCGCCGACGTCAGCGAAAGAGGCTTTACCCGCGACGGTCTGGCTACTGTACCGGACATCAACGCTGTTGAAACGCGCGGGTCAGATCAGGAAAATTGGGTAGGAGCAGGCAGAGACGCCAGACCGCGGACGGTCGATAAACCGGGCAAGGAGATAGAAGTAACGCAGGAATTGCGCCAGAAGGCATACGATAATTACGAATCTACCGACGATCACGGTATGCTGATTTACGGCATAGCCAAAGACCAGACAGGTACAAAGTTCTACATGGTTAAAAATTCGTGGGGAACCGGAAGCAAGTATAAAGGTCTGTGGTACGTATCGGAGACGTTCGTAAAATATAAAACGATTAATATAGTAGTACATAAAGACGCCCTGCCGAAAGCAACAAAGACCAAACTGGGGATAAAATAACATGAAATCGTTATTGGAACAATCCGACGTGGCGCGGCAAAAAGGACGTCGCTGGCGTATGTACAGGAATATGGTGTTCCTCGTCATAGTTTCCGGTCTGATAACTTATTCCGGTATAAGATACTATTATCCTTTTGCAGAGGGAGTTAAGTCTGGAAAGCTAAATTATGTCGTTTATAAAGGTTTGGTATTCAAGACTTACGAAGGCAAACTTATACAGTCGGGAATAAAGCCGTCGGCGGAGGGCAGTGTCCAATCAAACGAATTTGTCTTTTCGGTAGGCAACAAAAAGATAGCGGAGCGGTTGATGCACGCCGGAGGTAAAACGGTCGAACTCCATTATACGGAGTATTTCGGCGCTATTCCATGGCGTGGATATTCGCGTTACGTTGTCGATGAGATAGTGAGTATATCCGACGAAAAAACTCCTGCGACTCCTGACGAAGTCGTAGGAGTTTCCTCGTTGGATTTATAATTTTGGATATATATTAATGTGTAGAGAATATGTTCAGAATAGGATGTCATTTGTCGGTATCAAAAGGTTATGCGGCGATGGCTCGCGATGCCTTGACGGTTGGAGCTAATACTTTTCAGTTTTTTACCCGCAATCCGCGAGGCGGAAGCGCCAAGAAAATTGATGAAAAGGATATTGGAGAATTTTTGAAGATTGCAGAGGCAAACGGTTTTGCCTGCTTTCTCGCCCATGCGCCGTACACGATGAACGTATGCGCTGTCGACGCGGGAATACGGCGGTTTTCGGTCGAGATGATGAAGGACGATTTGAAACGTATGGAATATTTGCCCGGCAGTCTGTATAATTTTCATCCCGGCAGCCATGTACAGCAAGGATTTGACACAGGCGCCAAGTTTATCATCGAAGCGCTTAATGAAGCGCTCAGTTCCGAACAGACGACTACCGTACTGCTCGAAACCATGGCGGGGAAAGGCAGCGAGATAGGCAGGTCGTTCGACGAGTTGCGTGTTATCCTCGACGGCGTGGAGTTGTCGGACAAGATGGGCGTTTGCCTTGATACGTGCCATGTCTACGACGCCGGATACGATATAGTAAACTCGCTCGACGCCGTAATTGACGAGTTCGACCGCAAAGTAGGACTTGAGCGTCTGAAGGCGATACATCTTAACGACAGCAAGAATCCATTCGAGAGTCATAAAGACCGCCACGAGACAATCGGTAACGGCTCGCTCGGAATTGCGACGCTTACTGCCGTTATCAATCATCCCAAGTTGCGGCGTCTTCCGTTTTATCTCGAAACGCCAAACGAACTGCCGGGTTATGCCGATGAAATAAAACTTCTTAAATCACTTTACAGGGAATGAAGAAGGTAAATTTACTGACAATAGCTCTGCTTGTTTATTTGCTTGTAATGAGCTACATAGGATGGCCCGGACGACACGGCAAAGACAATTATACCGAGTACTTCATTGTAATCGGAGCGACGGTCGTTGTGATTTTTTTGTTGCGATTCATGCGAATCAAACTGTTGAAGATGAGAGATAAGCGAAAGAAGGACGACATGAAGAAACAGGAATGAGCTATACAAATTACTATTCGTCGACCGGATTGTTTCATGCGTCCATACCGTTATTGATGGGCACGCGCTTGGATGTTTTGCTCTTGGACGCCGACAGGGCAAAACTGGACGTTCTTTGGCGCGATGTCGAGGTGGAGTTGCGAAGATTGGAGAAGATGCTAAACCGCTTCGACGGTGAAAGCGAAACGGCGAAAGTAAACAGCGACGCTCAGTTTGCCTCCGTCAGGCTTTCGGACGAATTGTGGAGCATACTGCTTGATTGCCGCCGTTATTACGAACTGACGAACGGTTGCTTCGATGTTACTTTGTCGGATTTCGGGAAGATTATCTTCATGGAAGAATCTCAAAGTATCCTGTTTGACAAGTATGGCTTATCGCTTGATTTCGGAGGTTATGCCAAAGGGTATGCGTTGCGGCGCGTACGTAAATATATCGAAGAAGCTGCCGTAAAACAGGCGATGGTTAATTTCGGAAACAGTTCCGCGCTTGCCGTAGGCTCGCATCCTTTCGGCGAGAGTTGGAAAATTTCGGTCGAAGACCCTTTTACAGGCATGATGGCGGCTACTATCAGTCTCAAAGACGAATCGCTGTCGGTCTCCGGAAATTCGCCGTCGAACAAGCGGCATATCGTCAATACGGCGACGTCGGAGTTTGTCGAAGGCGACCGTATGGTAGCCATTGTCTCCGACGATCCTGTCGACGCCGAAGCGATTACGACGGCATGGATAGCTTCGGGCGAAGACGGCGAGCCGGCATGGTTAAGTAATTTTAAATTGAAAACATACAAGATAAGATGATTAAAGAATTGGATTTTAGTGATTTAAATCGTCGGGACTTTTTTAAGACCTTGAGTTGCGGTAGCTTGGCTGCAATGTTCCCTTGGCTGCAATCGTGCAGCGAAAAGGTCGCGGCGGAAGTAAAGGGCGAAAAACTGCGTCTTGGTATCATAGGCACAGGCTCTCGTGGCATGTACCATCTTAATAATCTGTTGACTGTACCGCAGGTTGAGGTTGTGGCGTTATGCGACGATTACGAGCCGAATTTGCTGCAGGCGGCGGCGCTTTATCCTAAAGCCGTCCGGTACGGCGACTATTGCAAGCTGCTTGAAAATAA
>JAITPH010000261.1 GCA_031289515.1 Tannerella sp. | reverse complement strand
GTAATTTTCTCGCAATGACGTCATCCTCTTCGCAAGTCATTCGATTACTTTGAATTGGTAACCTTGCTGTTTGAGCCATTCTATTGATTTCGGCAGAGCTTCCTCGATGCGTCCGATTGCCTTGAGCGAATCGTGGAATACTATGATAGAGCCGTCGCGGGTGCAGCGCCGTACATTGTCGAATACGTCTTTTGCCGTCATGTGCGGACTGTAATCGCGCGTCACGACGTCCCACATTATGATTTTGAAAAGTTTGCGCAGCCGCAAAAACTGCGGAAAACGCATGTGACCGTGCGGCGGGCGAAACAGCTTGCTGTCGATGTAATGCGACGCCAGCTCAATATTGCGCACGTAATTCCTTGACAGGTTTCGTATCCCCTGTACATGATTGAAAGTATGATTGCCGACGTTATGTCCGCGTTCGATTAGCATGTCATACAATTCAGCATGTCGACGGACATTGTCGCCGACACAAAAAAATGTAGCTTTAACGTTATATTTATCGAGAATTTCGAGAATCCATGGCGTCATTTCCGGAATAGGACCGTCGTCGAAAGTAAGGTAGACGCATTTATCTTCTCCTTTTGCAGCAGGCATTCGCCAAAAAGCCCCCGGAAATAACCAACGGTATATCCGGGGGGGCTGTTCGATTAGCATCACTTATTGTTTCTTTTGAGTTGACATATATTGGCTGTAGTAATCGTTCAACCTGTCCATATAAGGCTTGACAAACTCGGCGTCGTATCTGCCGCAATTACTCAATACATGTCCCAACGATCCTATATGTCCTTTCACATCCACCGATTCTCTCATCGACGGTTTGAGGCGCATCATCCAGTCAACGGTCAGAAAACCATTGTCAATAACAATCCTTGCAATTTTTTCCGCCTTGTCTTTCTGACCCAGATAGTAATAAAGGTCTGCAATTTCGGCCATCGAATAATCGTAAGGAACGTTTTCTTCGGGGAATACTTCAACGCAGCGGTCGAGAACTTTCAGCGCGCTGTCGCGTTTGTCTTCGTTTATGAGATGGGCTGCAAGGCTTCCGAATAAAATTGAGCGTTGAGTTTTACACATATTCATCAATTGCGGGTCAAGATAAAGACCCGGTTTCTCAATTCCGCCCCATTTGAATTTGTTCATCACATTGTCGTACATTTTGCGCGTATTAACGCTAATCTCGGCATGTTCCTTCGTATTCAGCGGTACTACCTGATAAGCCATACCCGTCTTTTGCATATAATTGCCTACAATGCCGTAAAGATAGTCGGGAACGGTAGCGGCATAATAAATAGGACGTTCCCATTTGCCGGTGCTAAGCATGTCCAGACTTACGGCATCGACTTTCATGATCGCTTCCTTGCCTTCGAGATTCAAATCCAATTGCTTTACGATGTAAGGATAGTATTCGGCATTGACTGCGCGATTGTTTACTACGGTAGCGGAATCGACGCTAAGAAATATTTGTGAAGACGGCAGTATGTCTTTCCCATACTTGGCTCTGGGGGCGTCGCTCTTGGTGAAATTTAAAGCCGTGGCAAGTTCTATCGGCTGATTTGTCAACGACTGGATAAAAATCCTGTCGCGTTTGCCCGTCATGTATTCATTGTAATTCCACGAAATAGGCAGCGGCTCGGAGTTGTACGCCTTGCGCTTCATCTGGCCGATATACCAGTCGGTTTGCAGGTAACTTGTATTGCAGACCCGAACGTCGGTCCTGACGCCTTCAACTTCCTGCACATACCACAGAGGGAAGGTATCGTTGTCGCCGTGAGTGAAGATAATGGCGTTAGGCTCGCACGATTCGAGGTAATTGCGTCCGAAGTCGCGCGCTGCGTAGCGTTCCGAGCGATCATGGTCATCCCATGTCTGCGATACCATCTGTAACGGAATCAAAAGGCATAAAACGGTTGCGACGGAGCTTGCTATCAGCGACGGTAATCCGGTGCGTTCAATCAGTTTGGCTATACCGGCAACCCCTATGCCGATCCAGATACAGAAGGCATAGAACGAGCCGGCATACGCATAGTCGCGCTCGCGAGGCTGAAACGGCGTCTGGTTGAGGTACAGCACGATAGCGATACCGGTCATAAAGAAGAGCATGAAAGTAATCCAGAAACTTTGAACGCCTTTTTCGCCGTTCTTCAGAACTTGAAAGAGGATACCGATGATTCCAAGTATCAACGGTAGCATGTAGAATACGTTATGCGCCTTGTTACCGGCTATGTCTATCGGCATGTTGTCCTGCGGACCCAAGCGCGTTTCGTCAATGAACTTGATGCCTGTAATCCAGTTTCCGTTCATGATGTCGCCTGATCCCTGAATATCGTTCTGGCGACCTGAGAAGTTCCACATGAAATACCGCCAATACATGAACTTAATCTGATAATCGAAGAAGAAGCGCAGGTTTTCGGCGAAGGTAGGGCGCATAACCGTTGTCGAATGACCGCATTGGTCGATTTTTACAGGCGTCCCTTTTACATTACCCCATTCCTTATAACCTGTTACGTGATTCGATTCCTCCGAGTACATACGCGGAAAAAGCATGCAAGTCCCGTCTGCGTATCCGTATGTGTTGTTTGTTCCGATTATCGCATAACGGTCTTTTTCGCCGGGGTCGCTTTTGTAGACGCGCGCCCATACCGGCTCTCCCTCCTTTATCTCCGGAATGCAGTAGCGACCCTCGCTTTTGTATTTGACTTCCGAGACGTATGTCTTTCCGTATATTAATGGCGTTTCGCCGTATTGTTCGCGGGCGAGGTAAGTTCGAAGCGTGAATATGTTGCGCGGGTTATTCTCGTTCATCGGAGTATCCACCGATGCGCGGACGAGTATCAGGGCGAACGAGGAATATCCTATTACAATAACCATTAACGATATGAGAATGGTATTGATAGCCTTGACGTTTATTTTTTTATACCGGAACATGAAGACCGTCAGGGCAAGAATGATGACTGCGCCGAGTAAATATCCGCTGCCGATGAAAGGTATGCCGAGCATCGTGACGGCAATTATGAATGATATTTTCATGCGGTTTGCGTTGGTTTTCTGTCGCATCGTTTCCCATATCGACCATACCAGTATGCCGGAAATGATTATCATGTATGCGAAAACGCCGGTATTGTAAGGCAATCCCAATTCGTTTACGAACAGCAACTCAAACCAGCCGCAGACTTCGACAAGTCCCTGAACTATTCCGTACAGCATGGCTGCCACTATTACGAATGATATCAAAAGCGCGTATATAGTGCCTTTTAGCGTCGGATTCTTGAATTTCTTGTAATAGTAAACGAGGACGATTGCGGGAACGCAAAGCAGGTTGAGCAAGTGAACGCCGATGCTCAGTCCCATCAGGTAGGCGATAAGTATTATCCACCTGTCGGCATGGGGCGCGTCGGCATATTCTTCCCATTTGAGTATGAGCCAGAACACTACCGCCGTAAACAGTGACGAGAAGGCATATACCTCGCCTTCGACCGCGCTAAACCAGAACGTGTCGCTGAAAGTGTAGGCAAGCGAGCCTACCAGACCGCATCCAAGTATGACTATCAGCTGCGACAGAGTGATTTTTTCATCATCCTTTACCAGCAGTTTGCGCGTCAGATGCGTTATTGTCCAGAAAAGGAACAGGATAGTAAGGGCGCTGCAAAGAGCGGACATCGAGTTCACCATCTTCGCCGCGTGCGCGGAGTCGCTAAACTGGGTGAACAGGTTTCCTATAAGCATGTGCAGAGGCGCTCCCGGCGGATGCCCTATTTCGAGCTTGAATGCCGATGTTATAAACTCGCCGCAGTCCCAAAGGCTGGCTGTCGGCTCTATCGTCATTAAATATACTGTGGCCGCTATTGCAAAAACAATACCGCCCAAGATGTTATTAGCTAATCGGAACTTTTTCATTCTATTGTTATGTTTTAAATTTCTGCCGCAAAGATACTAAAATGCGCTTATCTAACAACGCATTATTATTATTTTATTGTGAATGCGAAGAATAATTAGGCTTTTTTGTTATAAGTTGGCTTTTATTTTCTCGGCAATAGCCTTCATTTCACCCTGATCCGGCTTGAGTTTCGGATTGCCGAACAACATGTCCGACTCCTTTACTATAGGTATGAGATGTATGTGGGCATGAGGCACTTCAAGCCCTACGACGGCGACGCCGATGCGCTTGCACTCGATAGCCGTCTCCATCGCTTTGGCTATTTTCTTCGCGAAAATCATCATTCTCCCCAGCGTGTCGTCGCCTATATCGAAGATGTAGTCCGTTTCCGCTTTGGGTATGACGAGAGTGTGCCCCTTTTTGACGGGGTTGATGTCGAGAAAAGCGTAAAATTCATCGTCTTCCGCTATTTTGTAGCTCGGTATCTCGCCTGCTACTATTCTGCTGAATATTGAAGCCATGATTTGTATCTGTTTGGTTTGTTATAAGGATATTTCCAGAATCTCGAAGCTCATCATGCCCGAAGGCACTTTTATGTCTGCCATTTCGCCTGTTTTCTTGCCCATCAGACCTTGCGCTATCGGCGTACTGACGGCAATCTTGTTCTCTTTCAGATTGGCTTCCGAATCCGAAACGATGGTGTAGGTCATTACCGCCTTGTTCTTCGTATTTCTGATCTTGACCTTGTTCATTATTTGCACAACATCCGTTTTCAGTTGCGATTCGTCAATCAGGCGGGCGTTCGACAGCATCCCTTTCAATTGCGCAATCTTGGCTTCGAGAAGCCCTTGCGCCTCGCGTGCCGCGTCGTATTCTGCATTCTCCGACAAGTCGCCCTTGTCGCGCGCCTCCGCTATCTGTTGTGATATTTCCGGACGCCTTACTGATTCTAAATATGTTATATCGGCTAAAATCCTGTTGTAGCCGTCTTCTGTCATGTATGTAACAGCCATTTTAATTTCCTCCTATTATTTTGAAAAAAAGAAAGAATCCCGACAAATGCTCTGATAGCCGGAACTCCTGTTTTTGTTATATTTCCTGCAAAGATATGTTTTATTTTTTATTCCTGCAAATTATTCTTATATGCTTTATAACATATATTTACAATGCGCTTTTTATGTCTTCCTCGATTGTTTCTACCGATTCGATGCGTTTGACCATCTCTCCCCTGCTGTTTATGAGAAACAGCGATGGCAGTTGCCGCACGTTGTAGATTGCTGCAATCGACGAATATATGGATTGCGGGTCGCGTACGCATGTCCATGGAATGTTGGATACCACATTCTTCCAGAAATGCTCGTCGTTGTCCAGCGATACCTGATATATCTCGAATCCGCGCTCCTTATATTTATTGTGCAGCTCGCTTAACCGGTGATTGAATGCGGGCGACCAGTCTGACTGGTATGCGGTGAAACTTACGAGCGTTGCCCTGTCTTTCGAGCGATCGCTTAGCTTGATTATGCTGCCGTTGATGTCGGGCAGTTCTATGTCGATGAAGTTTACTTCCTTTACTTTCGAGAGGTCTAACTGCTTTTGCCGCTCTCCGCGAGTTACTCTTAACGATTGGAGTGCGAGCTTTTCCAGTTGCTTCGTTCGCGGACTTTCGGGGTAATATGCCAGATAACTCGTGGCTACGGCGCCGTATGCTTTCGAGTCTGTACGGTCGTACAGGTCAAAAAACCATATACCGTCAATTTGCTGAAACAGGGCGAAATATGCTGCCGACGACATTGGCGCGCCGTAGATATATTTCATTACCATCTCTTTGTAGGTAGTTACGGTTTTAAGGGCGTTTTGCTCATACGTCGTGTCCGGAATGAGGTTGGTGCCATAGCTGTTGCGCAGTTTGCGGAGTTCCTGATTGGCGTCGAGCTGGGCAAGCGTTATTTCTTTGATGGCTTTGCTGTTCTCGGAGCCTTCGACGGTGTACGAAGTGGCAAAATTATGCGCGTCTGCCGTAATCTCTATCGTTTCAGTCGAGTCGATAGAAAAATGGATGGGCTGGTTTTTCAGCTTCAGACGGTAGAAGTCTGGATATTGAGGCCGTGGCTTGGTGAACGAGAACTTGCCGTCGGACTTGATTTTCAGGGAATCGATCGTGGTTACTTTTGTCAAGCCTGTATTCTCAAGGTATAAAGTCGTTCCGGCCGCTCCTGCAACAGTTCCCTTAACGGTAAAACTGTCGGGCTTCCGGCATCCGTTAAGCGCAATACATAAGAGGCAAACAGTGATAATCACATTATGTTTTTTATTTATCATAGCAAAAAATGTTTTCTAAAGATACAATAATAGCGTGCAAATGTACGAAATAAAAATGAGATAATATTATTTGCCTGACAAAATTTTAGCCAACGCCCGAAAAATCCGTTTTTTTTGTCGGAACATTTTCGGATTGCTTCGCTCATTATAACGGCGAAACCCGGAAACTGTCCTTTATTGGCAGGCGCTTATTCGCGTGCATGATTATAGCCTCTATATCTTCGTTTGCCATAATTTCTGTCTGTTCGGCAAAGTCTCCCGATTTGCTTTTGGCTTCGACATGGCGACACTATGCCGAACGGAGGCGGTCGACATGACGGAGGGCGGTGACCGTCATTGCGGGGGGTATCTGTCATTGCGAGGAACGAAGCAATCCGGCTTCAATACTTGACAATTGAGATTGACGGACGTCATTGCGAGAAAATTACTAAACAAGTTTAGCAAACAGGAAGAATGACGAAGTAAACCGTTGCGCTTGCCGTCATTGCGAGGAACGAAGCAATCCATACAGGGCGCTGGATTGCTTCGTCCCCGCAATGACGGACACCATAACTTTCGACCAATTAATTTTCAACTAATCATTATTCACTAATCACTATTTTACGGCTCGTTCCGCCAATAACAACAAAGTAAAGTCCTTTCGCAAGCGCAGTCTTGGCAGTTTCGCCAGCGATGCAAGTCTGTATCTTCACCAATACCCCGGTCACATTATAAATCCGCGCGTTGCCGCCGGTTGAGGAGGTGATGTAAAGCGTATTGCCGTAAGCATGGACGTTTGCGTCGCCGATGACTTCGTTGCCGGTAGTCCGGCTTGCGAAATCGGGACCGAATGTAATTGTCCAAGGCTCTACCACCTGTTTGAGGACATAGCGGTATGTTCCGTCTTCGAGGTCGTGACCTATAATTTCGATGTCACCGTTCGAATAGTAACCGTTTGCCGTGACTTTCAGCGGCGGATTGCCGTTGTAGCCCGCAATGAAAACAAGGTCGCCGTGTCCCTTTACGTAGAAGCGTCCGGGACCCGGTCTAAGCGCTCCGTCCTGATAAACTGCGGTCGTTACGTCTTCCGTGTGCAGTATGTCGACATGTCTTGTAATATCCGGTGGCGCTATGCCGATACCCGGCACGATTCCGATAGCAGTCGTTCCCTTAATCTTCACCGTGTATATGCCGTATTCGTCCGGATAGATGCGTTCGCCGTTGACCGTTACCGTTGTGGCGGCATCCGTGTAGGGATAGTCGTATTCGAGGCGGAACGAAAATTCGTCGCTGAAAAGAACTTCGTATTCCGTATCGGACACTTTTGTATAGTCCGACGGCGGCGTGGTGATGACGATGTCATTCAGTCCGCCGGTGTAGCGCGGGTCGGTGACGGTGATTTGCTGCGGCAGGCGCGTCCATTTGGCGTAGAGCGTGATGTCCTGCATGACAGGCGTGGCGGCAAATACCCATGCCGCCGTATATGCGTCGTCGGTGTACCAGCCGTCAAATCTGCAGCCCATGCTGTCGGGAGCGGGAACAGGAAGCGTTGCACAGTCGCCGTGAAGCGCCTGCTGCGTCTTGTAGACAACGCCCGGCTCGCGCTCGAAGGTGACGGTGTGGGTGATGATGTCCCATTTGGCATAAACCGTGCTGTCGCCGGAGATGGCGCCGGTCGGACTGAACGGAATAGTCAGCGCCGTGCCTGTGTACCAGTCGACGAAGGTGTAGCCGGTGCGTGAGGGAAAGTGCGCCCAGCCGTCGACGTCCCGACCGATATCAACAACGGTGTCGCCCGGCGTGACAGCGTCGCCGTTGGGGTCGAAGGTCACTTTTGCGCGCCACCTGGCATAGAGCGCGGTGTCCTGCGTGACAGGCGAGCTTGCGAGAATCCATTCGTCGTTAAACACGCCGTCGTCCGTGTACCATCCGCCGAAGGTAAAACCGGCGAGCGAGGGGACGTGCACCCAGCCGCTGACGGTTTGGTTAAGGTCAACGATGGTGTCGTCCTCTGCGATGCTGCCGCCTGTGGGGTCGAAGGAAACGGTGGCGCGCCATTTGGCGTAGAGCGTGGTGTCCTGCGTGACAGGCGTGGTTGCTATGTTCCACTCGCCGGTAAACGCTATGCCGTCCGTGTACCATCCGCCGAAGGTGCATCCGGCGAGTGTGGGGACGTGCGCCCAGCCGCCGATGTTCCGACCGTAGTTGACAGTGGTGTCGGCAGGCGAAGTAGCGACGCCGCCGTTGGGGTCGAAGGTCACTTTGGCGATCCATTTGGAGTAGAGCGTGGTATCCTGCGTAACGAGATCGCTGTTGATGTCCCATTCGTCGGCAAACGTACCGTCGTCCGTGTACCATCCGTCGAAGGCGAGACCGGCGCGTTCGGGTACGTGCGCCCAACCGCTGACGGTACGGTTACAGTCAACGATGGTGTCGTTCTCTGCGATATAGCCGCCATTGGGGTCGAAGGTCACTTCGGCGAGCCATCTGGCGTATAGCGTGGTATCCCGCGTGACGTGATCGTTGTCGATGTCCCATTCGTCGGCAAACGTGACGTTGTCCGTGTACCATCCGTCGAAGGTGCAGCCGGTGCGTGTCGGGACATGCGTCCAGCCGCTGATTTTTGTGCCAAGGTCAACGATGGTGTCGCCCGGTGTCATGACGTCGCCGCCGTTGGGGTTGAAGGAAACGGTGGCACGCCATTTAGCGTAGAGCGTGGTGTCCTGCGTGATGTTGCCGGTGAAGTTAAACAGGGTTGTATAAAGGGCGTCAGCGTACCATTCGCCGAAGGTATAGCCTGTACTGTCGGGGTCGGCAGGTTTTATCAGGTTGCCGTTGGGCACGACGTGTACGATCGAATCGGGACGCGGACTACCGAATTGGAAGGTTGCCAGATAAACTTCGGCTTCATACGCGCCCATGTCGATGTTCGTACCGAAAAGACGCGGGTTGCCTGCCAAATCCGTAGCCGATGCCAACGCCGTAGTTCCACCCGGATAGTCGTCTTTATTGCCTGCGCCGATGGCGGGACTGCCTGCTTTAAGCGTGTAATCGCCCGCGGTGTTCGGCATGGTTGCGCTTGAAGGGTTTTTCCAATCTTCAAACAGCGGGTCAAGACCGATATTGAAAGAGGCGTTCAAACTGCCGACACCTTCCACAAGGCTGTATTGATAGGTAGTGGTACTATTGCCATCATTATGTATATTTGTCCCGCTGTTGCCCCAAATAATAGAATTGTAGATTTGGGTCGATGCAGTATATATACTATATATCCCGCCGCCGGAGGTTGCCGAATTTCCGCTGATGGTAACATTGGTGAGCGTGGGGGATGAATTCCAATAATTATGTATCCCGCCGCCGTAGAAACGGTAAATATTTTGTCCGTTTACGGAGATAATATCGCTACCGTTGGCATTTCCGCCTGTGATGGTAAAGCCGTCGAGTATGGTGGCGGCGGTAATATTGTCTGCGCCGATTATTACGTGGTAGCAGTTGTCGGTATTATTGCCTGCCGTGCCAATGTCGCCGCTTAGGATGGTAGTATTAACCACCCCTGCCCCTCCATAGGAGGGGAATTGGCGTTGTGCAATATCGGTTTCTGTGCCTGCAAAGCCGCCGTATATTTTTACGCCTTGTACCAATACAAATGCCTTATCGCGCGGGTCGGTTGATGCGCCGTCGGCTGCGTACAGCGGATAATATGTTCCTGCGGCTACCCATATTTGTTGAATGGTATCGGTAGTGGCAGTAACCA
>JAITPH010000257.1 GCA_031289515.1 Tannerella sp. | reverse complement strand
ATTCGTGGATCAAAATACGTTTATTCTCTTGTCCACGAATGGCACGAATTTGCACGAATCTTAGGACTATTTATTCGTGTTAATTCGTGTAATTCGTGGATCAAGATGCGTTTCTTCTCCGTTAATCCAGCTTCAAGACGGCGAGGAAGGCTTTTTGGGGGACTTCTACCGTGCCTATCTGTTTCATTCGTTTTTTGCCTTCCTTTTGTTTTTCGAGGAGTTTGCGCTTGCGGGATACGTCGCCGCCGTAACACTTTGCCGTTACGTCTTTACGGACGGCTTTGACCGTCTCGCGGGAGACGATTTTCGAGCCTATGGCGGCTTGAATGGCTATGTCGAACTGCTGGCGCGGTATCAGTTCTTTCAACTTCTCGCACATGCGACGGCCGAAACTTATGCTGTTGTCGAAATGCGTCAGTGTCGAAAGGGCGTCGACCGGTTCGCCGTTAAGCAGGATGTCGAGTTTGACCAATTTGCTTGGACGGTAATCGTGCAAATGATAGTCGAACGATGCGTAGCCTTTTGAAATGCTCTTGAGTTTGTCGTAGAAGTCAATCACAATTTCGCCCAGCGGCAAATCGTAGATTATCTCTATACGGTTGCCGGTGATATATTCCTGTTTGACCAGAATGCCGCGTTTGCCGAGGCAGAGCGTCATGATAGGTCCTATATAAGTCGTTTGAGTGATGACGGAAGCGCGGATATACGGCTCGTCGATGCGGTCAATGAGCGTCGGGTCGGGCAGTCCGCCGGGATTATGCACTTCTGTACAGACGCCTTTACGGTCGTAAACCTTGTACGAAACGTTGGGCACGGTCGTTATGACGTCCATATCAAACTCGCGGTCGAGCCGTTCCTGCACGATTTCCATGTGAAGCAGACCGAGGAATCCGCATCTGAAGCCGAAGCCGAGAGCTACGGAGCTTTCGGGTTGAAAAGTGAGCGAAGCATCGTTGAGTTGCAGTTTTTCGAGCGAGTTGCGCAAGTTTTCAAAATCTTCCGCCTCGATGGGATAGACGCCGGCGAAAACCATCGGCTTGACTTCTTCAAATCCGGCTATGCCTGCTGCGGCAGGATTCTTGACATGCGTAACGGTATCTCCCACCCGGACTTCTTTCGACGTTTTGATGCCGGAAATGATGTATCCGACGTCGCCGGTGCGCACTTCGCTGCGCGGACTCATCTCCAGCTTCAGAATCCCCACTTCGTCGGCGTAGTATTCCTTTTCGGTTGCTATAAACTTCACGAGGTCGCCTTTGTGGATAACTCCGTTCACGACCTTGAAATAAGCTATTATACCGCGAAAAGGATTGAAAACGGAATCGAAGATGAGGCATTGCAGGGGCGCGTCGGGGTCGCCTTCCGGCGCGGGAATCCTTTCCACGACGGCGTCCATGATGTCAAACACGCCTTCGCCGGTCTTGCCGCTGGCGCGAATGATCGAATCGCGCGGGCAACCGAGCAGTTCTACTATCTGGTCTTCGACTTCTTCGGGCATGGCGCTCGGCAGGTCGATTTTATTTATCACAGGTATGATTTCCAAATCGTTTTCGATAGCCATATAGAGATTGGAAATGGTTTGAGCCTGTATGCCCTGCGCGGCATCGACTATGAGCAGCGCGCCTTCGCATGCCGCGATGGAACGCGATACTTCGTAGGAGAAATCCACATGCCCCGGAGTATCTATCAGATTAAGTATGTATTGCTCGCCATGATATTCATAATTCATCTGAATGGCATGACTTTTAATGGTGATGCCCCTTTCACGTTCAAGCTCCATATCGTCGAGTACCTGTTCCTGCATGTTTTTTCCGTCCACCGTTTTGGTATATTCGAGAAGACGGTCGGCCAGGGTGCTTTTACCGTGGTCTATGTGCGCTATAATACAAAAATTCCTTATATTATTCATCTGTAAAACAATCAAAATACGGGTGCAAAGATAGCGCAAATCGGGAGTAATACAAAATTTAATTTGGCAATTCGGGAATTTATCAGTATTTTTGGCATGGCTTTTGTCAAAAAAATACACGATGACAACAAAAGAAATAGAAACGATACACGAGCGGGCTGTCCTGTCGCTCGATAACAGAGGGTTGAAAACGGCTTTCGACACTTTGCAGGAGTATTTCGTCCTTCCCAAGGCATATCCTTTTCTGGACGAACTGAACGACCTGCAATATACTTACAGGCAGTTGCTGCACTATTATTCGCAAGGCTCGAAAGACCCGCTGCAATCGAAGATACGCAATGATATTACGGCGTCGGCATACGAACTCGCCGACAAAATGAAGCAAACGCTACTGACCGATTATTCCTCGAAGACATATTACCGTGTCAGACGCGAGAATATTCTTCCGGCAAGCGTCCGGACGATTATGGAAACGGTTCGCTCGTCGTCCGACAATCGGGATTATACGCTTGCAGGGCCGTCTATCGCCCAACTGTTCAAGCATATTTGGGCGTCGCCGTATCTTTCGGAAGACGATGCGAAAATCCTTCACAACTCGATAAAAGCGAACAGCAGGGAGCGCGACGATATAAGGGAATATGACCAATTGACAATATTCAACTGCCAAATTGTCTCTGCCCTGATTCTCGGTTTACAGGAACTGTTCGACAGGAGAAAAATGATACTGCTGTTTGAAGCGGCGGAAAGCGCTGCCGAATCCGTCAAATTGCGCGCATTCACAGGGATACTGCTCACATTGTTCCTTTACAGAAACCGTATCGGGTGTTACGCCGAAATACATCATCGCCTCGATAATCTAACCGAAACGGCCGGCTTCGGTAAAATCGTCTACATGATTATCCAGCGATTCATCCTCTCACGCGAAACCGAGAAGATTTCAAACAAGTTGAGAGACGAGATTCTGCCGGAGATGATAAAGATGAATCCGAAATTCAATCCGAACATAACGTTGAAAAACCTGTCGGAAGACGATCTTGAAAACAATATGAATCCGGAATGGATGGATAAGTTGGCCGACAGTCCGTTAGGAAAGAAACTCGAAGAGTTTAACAAGTTGCAGGAAGAAGGCGCCGACGTGATGCACTCCACGTTTGTTCATCTGAAAAACTTCCCTTTCTTCCGCGAAATGAGCAACTGGTTTATACCGTTCGACAGGGGACTGCTGACGATAACGGAAGACGACGCCATCATAAAATCGCTGGAGATAATAACAAACATCGGTCTCATGTGCAATTCCGATTTGTATTCCCTGTATTTCAGCATGAAACAGATACCGGAAAAGGGTCGGCAGATGATGATCGGGCAGCTCGAAAGCCAGCTGGTTCAGGTGAAGCGCCAAAAGACGGCGGAGCTTCAAACGCGCGACAACAGGACGGAACGCATCGTCGGTCAATATATTCAGGACCTGTACCGGTTTTACAAGTTATATCAGTATAGAGGCGAGTTCGGCGACATATTCGCCGAGCGGCTCGATTTTCACAATCTGCCCATACTGAAGCCCTATTTTTCCAACAGTGAAGACCTTGTAAACATCGCCGAGCATTATCTCCGCAAGAACTATTTTGAAGACGCATTAGTCATATACGAGCGTCTGGAAAAAGAATCGGACGGCGACGAGATGCTGTATCAGAAAACCGGCTATTGCCGACAGATGATGGGCGATTACGAAGGAGCGCTGTCGGAATATGCAAAGGCGGAATTGATGAATCCGGATAACAAATGGTTGCTGCAACGGTCGGCTCAGTGTTGCCGTCGCCTCAAACTGACGGAGCAGGCTATCGACTACTATCTTCGATACGAAAAGATTGAAAAGGAAAATCTTTCGGCGCTGCTGAACATCGGCTCGTGTTATCTGGAAATGAAGAATTACAACGAGGCTCTGAAGTATTATTTCAAGGTCGATTATTTGGACAGGGACGGCGTCAAGGCTTGGCGTCCCATTGCATGGTGTTCGTTTCTGACCGGCAAATACGACCATTCGCGCAATTACTACAACAAGATACTGTCGCATCAGCCCGAAACGCACGACTATATGAACGCCGGACATACGGAATGGGCGTTGCAGAACATTTCGGGAGCAATAGAGTTTTACAGGAAATCGCTGCAAGCGGCCGGGTCGGACTACGAAAAGTTCCGTTCCGAATTTGAAAGGGACATTCCCGAACTTGCAGCTGCCGGAATTGACGTCGCTGACATACCTTTATTATTGGACAAAGTCCTGTATCCGCCGGAGTGAGCCGTCGCCGCAGGAATCATTTTTCCCTCAACTGGCTGGAAACGGTCTTGTCGCCGTCGGAGCGTTTTTTCAGGATTTCCGCGTATTGGCGTTGAAGTTTGGTTTCTTCGCCGTCTTCGCCTACATGTTCCCTGAGGATAAGATACGAATTTTCGGAGTATGAGACGGCTTTGTCGAAATCGCCCTTCATCTCGTTGCACAGAGCCAGATTCGACGACAGCCGCGCCTGATTCTTCCACGATTTCGTCTTCGACAGCAACTGTTCCCAGACCAAAGCCGCCTGCTCCCATTTGCCTGCCGCAGCATAGACGGAGCCTCGCTTCCATTCGGAAGAAAGATTCGTGTAATACCATCGTCTGCTTTCCGTCCAGTAGGGGACGATGTTTGTCCGCAGCTTATATGCCGTGTGATTAGCCAGATAGCGCATGGCATATTGTACTTCCGGCGTCCTGTCCGTCGCAGCGTATCCGAAATAAAACGGCTCGTCGCTCACCGTCCACTCCAAAGAATCGAGGAACGGCAGGATATGGACTTCCTTGCGGCGCGCCCGGAACACTCTCGCTTCGCCCGATATTACGGCGCTAATGGAACAAATCGACATTTCGCCTCTGATTCTTGTATCGAAGACGACGGAGTAAAACACAATCTTATCCAACGAGACAAGCGCGTCTACTCCGTAATCTTCGCAAAGAGCGTCCGCTTCACTTTGGGTGAAAGGGACGCTCTGATAAAATAATGAATCTCTGCGTATCGTATCTTCGCAAATCCTCACGTCATCGAAAACAGGCGATTCGGCAATGGCTTCGCCCAGCGAGATACAGAAAATATACGCCGTACTGTCGGCAGAGACGCACATAATCGAGTCTTCGCTCATATTGCGGATATAGCGATGACCTACGCTGTCGGACTGTTGCGCCGAATTGTTTACAATCATCACCGTCCCGACTTCCGGCGGAAACGTGATGGCAGCAGGATTATAAGTCTCTATCTCAACTGTTTTGTAAGAAAGACATGAAGACAGAGAAAAAAGGAAAAAGCATATTATGTAAACCGCATTACGCATAATCGCATATAGCCCTGAAATATCCGATAGATTCGGCTATTCCAAGGAACGGATCTTTCATGTCTTTTTCATACTCAAGACTGCATTTGCCGGTATAGTTGACTTTGCGAAGCATGTCTACAAATGCCGGAAAATCAATCTTGCCGCGTCCTACCTCGATGCCGTGACCGGCTTTTGTCGAATCGGTAACGTCTTTGAGGTGAATGTCGAACACGCGCGACCGGTATTTCTTGAGGTCTTTGACCGGGTCGCATCCGTTGCGCAAGTCGTGACCGATGTCGAGGCACATTCCGATACGCGGATCAAGGTCTTTGGTATGCTCCCACACGTCTGTTGCGTCGGGATAAGTCTTGATGTCGGGACCGTGAAGATGGATAGCGTAATTGAAGCCATATTCCTTGACTTTTTTATCCACGTAAGGCAGCAGTTCGTATTCGGGAACGCCCACAATGAGCTTCACGCCTACACGTTTGGCATATTCAAAGCCTTTATCGGTTTCGGCTTCGCTTTTCATGTAAATAGGACCGACGGCATATCCGGTAACGCCGTAAGAGGCGCATTTTTCGTGGAAAGCCTTTATTTGCTCGTCATTCGAGTTCAGAGGCAAATGAAAGTCCTTGATACAAAGATAATGAATGTCGAGGCGTTGCAATGTCTTCAACGTTGTTTCCAAGTCAAAGTTCACGAAAGTATAGCCTGCCATTCCCAGTTGGAACGGATTCGTTGCGGGCTTTTTTTTCGGTTTAACATCATTCGCGTCGTCAGGCATAATCGACAAGACCGGGCTTTTGTTACCGGCCATCAGCGGAGCTGCGCCTACCAAGGCCGCTCCTGCGATGCTCTTCTTTAAAAAATCTCTTCTGTTTGTCATTGTAATTATAATTTAGTTAGAAACACTGTTTAATCCTTCGATGCTTGCTTTAAGCGAAGCTATTTTGCTTTCGGCGTCGGACAGTTTTTTCCGTTCGTTCGCCACTATTTCGGGCTTTGCATTAGCCACAAAGCGCTCGTTCGACAGTTTGCCCGCCACCGATCGCATAAAACCTTCCTGATATTTGAGTTCTTTTTCGAGTTTCTCGATTTCTTCTTCTACATTAATAAGATTGCCAAGCGGAACGGCATATTTCGTCGCTCCGACCATGAAGGAGGAAACGCTGCCCGAATCGCTTTCGGATTCAACTGCGCTGCTGATTTCCTTTATGTTGCACAATTTCATTATGATTTCGTCAAAATCGCTGTTATGATTTCCGTTTACGAGTAGCGATAGCGGCTCGCGGGGCGGGACATTTTTTGAAACGCGAATAGTGCGAATAGCTGCTATCACTTCCTTTATATTCTCGAAATCAGCGATTACAGTCTCATCGACAACTGTGTCGGAATTTTTCGTCAGGCGTTGCGTCATTATACTTTCGCCGTCCTTGCGTTCCTTGAGCGCATGCCACAATTCTTCGGTAATAAACGGCATAAAGGGATGCAAAAGTTTTAGCAGCTCTTCAAAATAATCAAGCGTCCGGTCATAAGTAGCCTTGTCGACAGGCTGTTCGTAAGGCGGTTTAATGATTTCGAGATACCATGCCGAAAACTCGTCCCAAAATAGCTTGTAAACGCCCATCAAAGCCTCCGAAATGCGGTATTTTGAAAACAGGTCGTCCTGTTCGGCGCCGGCTTTCTGCAACACGCCGTTAAACCATGCGATAGCTTTTGAGTTTGCATTTTGTAGAGATTCCGTCTCCACCACCTGCAAACCTTTAATGAATCTGAACGCATTCCAGATTTTATTACAGAAAAACCGTCCCTGCTCGCACAGCGTCTCGTTAAAGAGCAGGTCGTTTCCGGCTGCTGCCGAAAGTAACATGCCCATTCTTACTCCATCAGCTCCGAATTTGTTTATCAACTCGATGGGATCGGGCGAGTTGCCGAGCTGTTTCGACATCTTACGGCCTAACTTGTCGCGTACGATTCCGGTAAAATATACATTCGTAAAGCATGGCAACCGGCGATATTGGTAACCCGACATAATCATCCTCGCAACCCAGAAAAAAATTATATCCGGACCGGTAACGAGATCGTTGGTAGGATAATAGTATTTTATATCCTCGTTGTCGGGATTGTTAATGCCGTCAAAGACCGAAATAGGCCACAGCCACGAAGAAAACCATGTATCGAGACAATCCTCGTCGCGACGCAAATCATCAATCGAGAATTGACCGTCGACGGTTGACAAAGCCTGCCTGTATGCCTCTTCTCTCGTTTCTGCCACGAATACCTTTCCTTCCAGATACCATGCCGGTATCCGGTGACCCCACCAGAGCTGGCGACTGATGCACCAGTCCTTGATATTTTCCATCCAGTGGCGGTAAGTATTCTTGAATTTTACCGGATAAAATTTTATTGTATCGTCCAAAACAGCTTCGAGAGCGGGTTTGGCTATTTCTTCCATTTTCATAAACCATTGCATCGAGAGCTTCGGCTCGATAGGCGAATCGGTGCGTTCCGAGAAGCCCACTTTATTGGTATAGTCTTCGATTTTATCAAGCAGACCGGCTGCTTCGAGGTCTTTCACAATCTGCTTGCGGACGTCGAAGCGATCCATGCCGACATATATTTCGCCTGCCTCGCTGATTGTGCCGTCGTCGTTGAAGATGTCGATGGACGGAAGGTTGTATTTTTCGCCCAGCATATAGTCGTTGACGTCGTGCGCAGGCGTTACCTTGAGACATCCGGTGCCAAATTCCATATCCACATATTCGTCTTCGATGACCGGAATGACGCGATTCACGAGCGGCACTATGACTTTTTTGCCTTTCAACCATGCCGTCTTGGGATCGTTCGGATTGATGCACATTGCCGTATCGCCCATTATGGTTTCTGGACGGGTTGTGGCTACTACGGCATACAAAGCAGCAGCCCCCTCAACTCCTCCGGGGGGGGAGCTTTGTAAGGCTTTTTGGATGGTTTGAAGTACTATATCGGTATTTGCCAATACCTCTTCATTTGTAAAACGAAGTACTTGATAGCCTAATTCATTTAATATCCCGGTTCTGAGTTTATCGGCTTCCTGTATCTCCGGATCGGTATGATAACCGCCATCGACTTCTATAACAAGTTTTTGGGAAAGGCAAACAAAATCAACAACAAACTCATCAATAACGTGTTGCCGACGAAATTTACCCTCCATTTTCCCCCCTCTTAACATCTCCCAAAGAGTGCTTTCCGCTTCAGTAGAAACCCGACGCAACTCTTTAGCATATCCTTTAAGTAAGCCGTAAGCAGAATTACGAGCAGTCTTATAAGCCGGAGTAGCCTTGGAAGCTCCCCCTCCGGGGGAGTTGAGGGGGCTACCGGGGGAGTTGAGGGGGCTGCCGGGGCAGATTTCATACCTCAAATAATACAATTTTCCCTGCTGTTCCTTATAAATCACTTCTTCGTCGGACAAAGCGGTAAGGGCTTTCGGATCCCAGTTTACCATCCTTACGCCGCGATATATTTTACCTTTATTATAGAGGTCGACAAAGACTTTCAGTACGCTTTGCGAGCGTTCTTCGTCCATTGTAAAGCAAGTACGGTCCCAATCGCACGAAGCGCCTAATTTCTTCAGCTGTTCGAGGATGATACCGCCGTGCTTATGCGTCCATTCCCAAGCATGTTCAAGAAACTGCTCGCGTGTAAGGTCGGTTTTCTTCACGCCTTCGGCAGCAAGTTTGGCTACAACCTTTGCTTCGGTTGCGATAGAGGCATGGTCGGTGCCGGGCACCCAGCAGGCGTTCTTTCCCTGCATTCGCGCGCGACGGACAAGTATGTCCTGAATGGTATTGTTGAGCATGTGTCCCATGTGGAGCACGCCTGTCACGTTCGGCGGCGGTATAACAATCGTATACGGCTCGCGACCGTCGGGTTTCGACTTGAACAATCCTTGTTCCAACCAGTATCCGTACCATTTTTCTTCGACCGTCGAAGGGTCGTATTTAGTAGCTAATTCCATCAAATCAAGTTATAAAAATATTGAATCAGTCTGCAAATATACATGATAAAAATGAAAAAACAGCAATTTGCCGAACTTGTTTGACTAAAATTTAATTGCTATTAACGTTTCTGATACGGGAATCAAATTTTTTATTACCTTTGCGGCGTTTTTAATGATTAGAATATGCAAAATAATATCGTTATCGTAGAGTCGCCTGCAAAGGCAAAGACTATCGAGAAATTTCTTGGTAAAGACTACAAAGTAATGTCGAGTTACGGTCACATCCGCGATCTTAAACAAAAAGAGTTCAGCATTGATGTAGAGCATAATTTCGCTCCCGAATATGTCGTACCTGAAGAGAAGAAAAAATTAGTGTCGGAACTGAAAAAGGCGTCATCTTCGGCGAAGGAAATACTGCTTGCTTCCGATGAAGACCGCGAGGGAGAAGCTATCGCATGGCATCTTTTTGAAACGCTCGGTCTGAAAGCCGAAAACACGAAGCGAATCGTGTTTCATGAGATAACAAAGACGGCTATTTTAAACGCATTAAAAAATCCGCGCGACATAGATTTGAATCTCGTCAACGCTCAACAGGCGCGGCGCGTACTCGACCGCATAGTCGGTTTTGAGGTATCGCCCATACTGTGGCGCAAGGTCAAACCGGCTTTGTCGGCAGGGCGCGTACAGTCGGTAGCCGTTCGCCTCATCGTAGACCGCGAGCGCGAGATAAACGGCTTCGTTTCGGAGGCTTCGTACCGCGTTATGGCTACATTTATATTGCCCGACGGCTCGACGCTGCTCAGCGCCAAGCTCAACAAACGTTTCAAGGACAAAAAAGAGGCGTCGGCATTTTTGGAGGTTTGCAAGAATTGCGATTTCGAAATTGAAGACGTCGCCAAGAAACCGATAAAAAAATCGCCCGCTCCGCCGTTTACCACTTCGACATTGCAGCAGGAGGCGGCGCGCAAACTCGGATTCTCCGTATCGCAAACCATGATTATCGCCCAGAAACTATATGAATCGGGATATATAACGTACATGCGTACGGATTCGGTGAATCTCAGCGACTTGGCTCTCAACAGAAGCAAGGAGGCAATAACGGTCTCATACGGCGAGAAGTACTACACTTTACGCAAGTACCAGACCAAAAGCAAGGGAGCGCAGGAAGCTCACGAAGCAATCCGTCCCACTTACATGAGCGCTCCGGAGATAAGCGGCAATGCTCAGGAAAAGAAGCTGTACGACCTGATATTCAAGCGTACCATAGCATGCCAGATGGCAGATGCCGAATTGGAACGCACGACAATCACCGTCAGCGTAGGAAAGAGAAAAGAAGAGAAGTTTATTGCTTCGGGCGAGATAGTTACGTTCGACGGATTCCTGCACGTATACATGGAAAGTCCGGACGAAGACAGCGAAAACCTGTTGGAGAGCGGACTGCTTCCGCCGGTCAATAACGGCGATGCGCTATCCGTCAAAGAGATAACGGCGACAGAGCGATTCACGCAACGCCCGCCGCGATACACGGAAGCAAGTCTGGTACACCGCCTCGAAGAGTTGGGCATCGGGCGTCCATCGACTTATGCGCCGACGATTCAGACAATACAAAACCGCGAGTATGTCGTGCGAGGCGACAAAGAGGGCGTAGATCGCGAATACAACATGCTGACCCTGAAAAAGGGAAAGATAACGGACACCGACCACAAGGAAATTACCGGGACAGACCACAACAAACTGCTGCCTACCGATATTGGAATGGTGGTAAACGACTTTCTGGTGACCTATTTCTCGAATATTCTGGATTACAATTTCACTGCAAACGTCGAAAAGGAATTCGACACGATAGCTGAAGGCAAGTTGGAATGGACAAAAGTGATGGATGGATTCTACAATGTATTTCATCCGACCGTCGAAGCCGCATCATCGGTGAAAACGGAGCATAAAGTGGGCGAGCGCGAGGTTGGAATCGACCCTAAAAGCGGCAAGCCGGTATTTGTAAAAATCGGTCGTTTCGGTCCGATAGCTCAATTGGGTCAGGCTGATTCGAAAGACAAGACGAACAAGGCGAACAAGCCGACGTTTGCAAGCCTGATGAAAGGGCAGTCTATCGAGACGATAACGCTCGAAGAAGTGCTGAAGCTGTTTGAGTTGCCGCGCGTTGTCGGCGAGTTCGACGGCAATGAAATCGTTGCGGGCATCGGGCGTTTTGGCCCCTATATCCGTTACGACGGCAAGTTCATTCCGATTCCTAAAGACTTGAATCCGGCGACAATCAGCGAAGCCGAATCGACAACGCTCATAAAGATGAAAATCGAAAAGGAACAGGAACGCAGCATCAGGAAGTTCGACAAAGACCCTGAAATGGAGGTCTTAAACGGTCGCTACGGTCCGTATATAGCATTTAAAGGCAAGAATTACAAGATACCAAAGGACGCCGACCCGAAAGCGCTCACACTCGAAGATTGCAGGAATATAATAGCAAACACCCCGGACAAACCCGGCGCTGCGAAAAGAAAATTCAAGAAGAAATGAGGAAGTTGTAAGTCATCAGTCGAAAGTCAATTTTTATGACTTATGACACCCCGTCATGTCATTGCGAGAGAGTTCCTTATAATGACGAAAACTCGCAAATGCTTTGCCAATAAGGGCTATCTGCCGTCATTGCGAGCCAGCGAAGCAATCCGGCGCCCTGTATATTTTCTGGATTGCTTCGTTCCTCGCAATGACGGCAAGCGCAGACGGCAGGTGTAGACGGCATGCGCAGATAGCAGGCTCAGACGGCAAGCGCAACGGTTTCGCTTCGTCATTTTTCCTTTTTGCTAAACTCTTTTAGTAACTTCCTTATAATGACGAAACTCGGAAATGCTTTGCCAATAAAGGGCTGTCTGCCGT
>JAITPH010000231.1 GCA_031289515.1 Tannerella sp. | reverse complement strand
AACATGATGAATCTTGAGTTCCTTATGTGGGCTGCTAACGTGTCGGGCGACGCCAAATTCAAAGACATCTGCGTGACACATTCCAACACGACGATTAAAAATCATTTCCGCCCGGATTACAGCTCTTTTCATGTCGTTTCGTATGATACGATAACAGGGCTTCCCGAAAAGAAAAACACCCATCAGGGTTACAGCGACGAGTCGGCTTGGGGACGCGGACAGGCATGGGGTCTGTACGGATATACCGTGATGTACCGCGAAACGAAGATACAGTCATACCTCAATCAGGCAATACACATTGCGAATTTCGTCATCAACCATCCGAACATGCCTGACGACAAAATTCCGTACTGGGACTTCAACGACCCTGATATTCCCAACACTCTCCGCGACGCTTCGGCGGGCGCCATCATCGCATCAGCGCTTGTCGAACTGAGCGGTTATGTCGATGGCGAGTTGTCAAAAGAATATCTTAAAGTTGCCGAACGTCAGGTGCGTACGCTTTCGTCGCCGGAGTATTTTGCAGAATTGGGAACTAACGGCAATTTCATTCTGAAACATTCGGTCGGTCATCTGAAAGGAAATTCGGAAGTCGACGTGCCGCTAACATACGCCGATTACTATTATATCGAGGCTTTGCTAAGGTTTAAGGCATTGCAGAAAAAATAGTTATGAAGGCTTTGTTTATTACGGCTTTATTGCTGTCGATGTGCGTCTCTTGCCGGTCAAAGGAAAGTTGGCAAGACATGACTTCGGTCGAAGACGTCTGTAAGTTTTATCCCGAACAGGTATATGCACTGTTCGGTGCTCTGAATCTCGATTATCCGGGATTGGAAGATGTAAAAGCGGCTTATGCGAAGAAAGATTTGGCGGCGGCTGGTAAAGCGTTGCTTGCATACTACTCGAAGTCGAAGCTGATATTGCCGGAGAATAAACTGCCTGCGTCGTCGCAAAAGACTACGGATGTAGCAGATACGATATTGCAGGATACGTATGTTTTTCAGGAGGTAAAAGGTCGGACGCCCCGTTTGCCGGACGGACGCCTTATGTGGGCGTACAAGGGTCCGAAAGACGATGTCGAATGGGCATGGGCATTGAATCGTCATTATCCTGTTCGCGACCTTTTACCTGCCTATTTTGCGACCGGCAACCCGAAATATGCGCGTTATATTGATGCGTTTGTAAAAGACTGGATTATAAGCAGCTTGCCTTATCCGGATAAAAGAAGCAATACGGCGATGTGGCGCGGACTTGAAGTCAGCTTCCGCGAAAAGATGTGGAAATCGGTATTTTTCGAGTTGTGGAACACCGGACTTATAAGCCCCGCTACGCAGTTGCTTATACTGACAAGTCTGCCTTCGCACGCCCATTATGCGCGTAATTTTCATGCCGGAGGCAACTGGCTCACAATGGAGATGACAGGGCTGGCAACCGTTGCAAGCGCATGGCAAGAGTTTCGCGACGCTCCCGAATGGATCGAATATTCTGTGAACGCCATGGTCGGGAGTATGAAGGAACAGGTTTATCCCGACGGAGTGCAGACGGAACTGACCTCGCATTATCATCATGTCGCTCTGTCTAATTTCAGCCTGTTGGCCGATATATGCAAGTCTGCCGACGTTAAGTTGCCTGATTATTACGACAATACCATACGCGACATGTGGAATTATCTGGCATGGACTATGCGACCCGACGGATGGGGTCTGTTGAATAATGATTCCGACTTGGATTTCAACAGAAACAGCGTGCTGAAAGCTGCCGAAGAACAAGATGCTCCCGAATGGACGTATATCGCATCGAACGGCGAGAAAGGCGTTAAACCGGCAGGCTCTCCGTCGCGCTTTTTTCCTTTCGCCGGACATCTCATTTCGCGCAGCGGTTTCGACGCCAACGCTCACTGGTCGTTTTTCGACATGGGACCGTGGGGATCGGGTCATCAGCATAATGACAAACTGCATCTGTCGGTTGCGGCTTACGGTCGCGACCTGTTAGTCGATGCAGGCCGGTTTGCATATAGCGGCGCGGTATCCGACAGATTCCGCAAGTATGCCATCGGTAGTCAGGGTCATAACCTCGTGCTTGTCGATGGCAACGGACAGGACAAGGGAGTGGCTGTGGCTGAAGAGCCTGTTGATGAAAATCATTTTCGTATCGAAAACGAATATGATTACGGCAGCGGAATGTTCGATAAGTTCATTGATACGAAGGGACGTTTTGAACATACGCGATCGGTAATGTACGTCCGCGACCGGTTTTGGATCGTAGCCGACAGGCTCGCGACTGACCGCCCGCGACAGGTCGGGACGCTGTGGCATTGGCATCCTTCGTGCAAGGTGGCTGTTCAGGGCGACGGCTCTGTAGCGACCGGCAATGAAACAGGAAATCTTCGCATCATCCCTGTCGGAATAAAAAATGCAAAGCCCGAACTCGTCTCCGGACAGGAAAACCCGATGCAGGGCTGGTACAGCAAGATTTATAACGAGTATACGCCCAACACGACTTCCGTGTATACCACTGATCTGCCTGCCGACGACACGTTTGTCTGGCTGCTCTTTCCCTACGAAAAGAATGCACCCGAAATCGAAACGTCATTAATTTCCGAAACCGGCGACGGCGTCACTGTCCGCATCGTCGTTAAGGATTTGGGCGAGTGGACGTTATGCGTCCCTTTCCTGAATAAGAATCTAATCAAATATTCTTTCATTAAAAAATAAAAGAAATCATGAAACGCACATTGTTTATTTTGTTAGCCGTCATTCCGGCAATCAGCTGTTTAGCAGGAGTTAAAGATATGCAACAGGTAAAGCGAAGCATTCTTGAACTTCAATCGAAACCGTCGGACGAAAGCGTCAAAACCATAATGGACTCTCAGAAAGCCGACGGCTCGTGGGGCGATATTGATTATCAGGATAAAAAACGCAGCAGTTGGGAACCGGCTACTCATGCAAGTCGCCTTGCGGCTATGGCGTCGGCTTATAAATACCGGAAATCGGCTTTTTACGGCAACAAATCGCTTTCGCGCAAGATTCATCAGGGAATGAAATATTGGGCGGACGGCGGTTTCGTATGCGCAAACTGGTGGTACAACGAGATTGGCGTGCCTAAGATTCTCGGCTCGCTGTTTCTGCTGATGGAAGACGAAATGAGCAAGGCGGAAATGGACGCGGCTATCGGATATATGAAGAATGCAAAGTTCGGCATGACAGGTCAAAACAGCGTCTGGCTTGCGGAAAACGTTCTCGTGCGCGCTATCCTGCAAAAAGATGAAAAACTGTTTCTTGAAGCCCGCGATTATATTGTGCGCGAGTTGGTGGTGAGTTATGAAGGCGAAGGCATACGTCCGGATATGAGTTTTCATCAGCACGGTCCGCAGCAGCAGTTTGGAAACTACGGTCTGTCATACGCCAATACTCAGTCGTACTGGGCGAGGCTTTTCAAAGGTACGGAATATGAATTTTCGGAAGAACAACTGTCGATACTCCACAATTATCTTGTTGGAGGTCTGCAATGGACTGTTTGGAAGGGATTTATGGATATTGGCTCGTGTGGTCGTCAGGTTGTGCGCAACGCACAGACAAGTAAAGCCCGCAGCTATGGAACGGCATTGGAAAATATGATATTCGCCAATCCCGACAAAGCTGATGAATACACGCATATCATCGGGCGGGACATCAAATCGTCGGTTGCAGGCAACGACTTGACAGGATACCGCTTCTTTCCGTATTCCGATTATGGTCTGTATCGTGCGGAATCATGGAGCGCAGGGCTGAAAATGAGTTCCTTTCGTACTGTCGGCTCCGAAATTATCAACTACGAAAACCTGCTTGGCCGCTTCCTCGGCAACGGAGGTCTTTTCTTTTATCGCACCGGCGCCGAGTATGAAGATATTTTTCCGGTATGGGATTGGACGCTCGTGCCGGGCACGACTTGCGCAATGACCGATTCACTCTTTCCCGGCGTGATAATGAGTCGTTATTACAGTAATAAACATGATTTTGTCGGTGGACTGTCGGGCGACCGCACTGGCGTTTCGGCAATTATGGTCAGCGATACAGGCTTGTATGTGCATAAGTCATATTTCTTTACCGATCAGGCGGTTGTATGTCTTGGCAGCGATATTCGCAGCGATAACGGATATGAGATAACGACGTCGATAGACCAGAAACTGCAAAAGGGCGATGTCGATATTCGCGGGATAGATGGCGGACAGGCTGTTTATCACGATGGAATGGCGTATTTTGTTCTTGGCGACGCCTCGCTGAAGATTGGAACAGGCAAGGCTACAGGCAGTTGGAATCGTACTGCGTCTGTCGGCAGTCCGGAGCCTGTGGAGATGGATGTGTTTAGCCTCTGGATAAGTCATGGCGCAGCGCCGAAAAACGCCGCATATTCATACATCGTCTTCCCCGACGTCCGACGCGACAACTGGCTTAATTCTCTCGAACGCTCCGGAATAGAAATTCTCTGCAACACCGAAAAAATTCATGCCGTGAGCTACAAAAATATCCTCCGGACGGTATTTTTTGAATCGGCATCAATGGAAAGCTCTCCAAGTAACCATTTCCAATCACTTATGCCTATTGTTTCTCAGACGCCTTGTATCATCTCAATCGAGGCGGATGTCGAGGCTGGTGTCAAAGCAGGTGTCGAAGCGGGCATTGAAGCCGGCGGAACTAAACTTGTCTTATCAGTAGCCGAGCCGACGCAGAAAGCCGACGAGGTCATCCTCTCAATAAGCGGCAAATGGACAGGCAAATACTGCAAATACAACGACAATGAAAACCGGACGGTTATAACCGTCCCGACAGCCAACGCCAAAGGCGTCGCCGTCAAAATAGATTTGCGGAAATAAAAACAGTCGAGATACCCGGCTGAAATGTTTCTCAATATGAAAATTTCGTCGTCAAATACTTTGCTTATTTTTGACGAGGTGCAGGAAGTGCCTCGTGCCTTGATTTCGTTGAAATATTTTTGCGAAAACACTCCTGAGTATTACGTTGTATCACAGTTATTTACTCGAACAATTAATGGATTTATGCACGGAAAATGTGTAAATCCATGCTGTTTTATGTACGGAAAATGTGTAAGTTTGCGCTATTTTATGTGCGGAAACTGCACAAACGGCTAATACGTAGCGGATAAAAGAAATAGATAAGGAATTGTAAGTTTTGCCACCGTGATTATGATTAGGGTTTGAAAAGTATAAT
>JAITPH010000208.1 GCA_031289515.1 Tannerella sp. | reverse complement strand
GTAAAATTCTTCAACTGAATGTATATAAACCGCAACTTGTCGGAAAACGGCTCCATTGTCCGCTCGTTCATCAGGGATATGCGTTCGAATATCCGATGATCGCTGTCCGTCTCCGAAAGGTTGAAATTCAGTATCGCTACAACGTACACGGCTTTCAGCTCAAAGTTCCATTTCCTGCCCGACGGCGCCTGCTTGCGGATCATACACGAAGAGTAAAACAGCGCCCTGTCTGCAAAAAATGTCTGCTTTGCCCGCTGTATCTCGACAATAAAATACTCGTCCGCCTCGTTCGTGCACAGCAAATCGTAAACCGCCTTGCGACTTTCCCATTCCATCTGCTCGGTCGGTCGATACTGAATCTCCTTGATCCGCGCGTTGGGTATCATGTCGTTAAGAAAGTTTATCATCAGCTCCCTGTCGCCGAATATCTTCTTGAAGCCGAAATCCGTTAGCGGATTCATAAAAACCGACGGAGCTTTGGCTTCGGACGCCGTAATTTTCTTATTTGCCATTATGCCATGCTATTTTGCAGCAAAATTATGAATAAAAATCGTAATAACGAAATATATACGGGATTTTTTTATCATGTCTAAAGTCATGACGGTTATAATGCCCTTTGTTCGACGCAACATCTGTTAGCGGGAGAAATGTTAGCGGATAGAAATTATGCCGTCCTTGTATTTTATGTCTTCTTCGTAGTCGAGCAGGAAACGGATTACTTTAATGTTCTTTTCTTTGTCCAATGGCAATTCATTCGACAAAATCCGTATCGAGACCGAATTGTTGTCTTTCAGGTATTTCATCAATGCTTCGCGCACCGAATTGAACTCCCATGTCCGTATTCCCGACCGGTTTTTACGGAGACAGATATCGCACATTCGGCAGTCCCTGTCCGTCTTCTCTCCGAAATATCTCAAGAGCATACGTGTGCGGCAAACGTTCTGCTCCTTGATATATTCGATTACTTTAGATGTCCTCAATTGTGTCCGCTCGTAGCGTTCTTCAAACGAGCTTCGCGGTATGGCTACCCTTTTCGCTTCCTCCCGATTTCTTGCGAATTTGATCTGGGGAAGTTTCTTTTGAGGTATATAGCTGACGATATGATATTTGGACAACATGATAAGCGCGTTGTAGACAGCATCGTTAGTAGCGCCGACGCGGGTTGCAATGAGCGTTTCGTCTATAAAAACGTAGTCGGCGAAGGGACCGGTATAAGAGCGCAGAATTACCTGAATAATGCTGTCCGACAGTTTGTCGAGTTCCGTCCTGTACAGTTCGTCGCGGTTGATAAGAAACAATAGGCGCGAACTCGCATCAGGCTCTTCAATATATTCGATATAACCGGCCGATTCCAGTATTTTCAGTGCGTTATGAGTTTGGATGATTGGGAATTTGAATATTTTGCAAAAGTTGTCTATTGAGAAGTTGTGTGTCAGGAAAGCGCCGAATCCGACGGCAATCTGGAGATAGTTGCCCAAGGCTTCGTAAACGTTTATTATTAGTTTTTTATCCGGATATTCGTCGGACATGCGTTTCTTCAGTTTCGACGTCTCGGTGCGAGCGCAAAGCGACACGGCGTAGGCGTTTTTTTCATCGCGGCCGGCGCGTCCCGCTTCCTGAAAATATTCTTCAAGCGAGCTTGGCATGTCTACATGTATGACAGTCCGGACGTCCGGCTTGTCTATACCCATTCCGAAAGCGTTTGTGGCGACCATTATGCGGCATGTTCCTTTCTTCCAGGCGTCTTGCCGCGCCGTTTTTTCATCGCGGTTAAGTCCGGCATGAAAGAAATGCGCCGAAAAGCCTTCCTGTTGCAGCGCTTTGGCTATTTCCTGCGTATGTTTCCGGTTTCTGACGTAAATGATGGACGAGCCTTCGATACGTTTGAGTATGTGTATCAATTCGTCGGTTTTGTTTTCCGTATTACGGACGATATAAGACAGGTTATCGCGTATAAAACTCTTTTTCAGCACGTTTTTGTCGCGGAACATCAGCTTTTCCTGAATATCGTCGACAGCTTCGGGCGTCGCTGTTGCAGTGAGCGCGAGTACGGGAATATTTTCCGGCAATTCTTTGCGAATTTCGGCAATATGCAGATACGAAGGTCGGAAATCATAGCCCCATTGCGAGATGCAGTGGCTTTCGTCGACTACAAGCAGGCATACGTTCATCGAATGTAGTTTTGACTTGAACAAATCCGTTTGCAGGCGTTCGGGCGAGATATACAGGAATTTATAATCGCCGTAGACGCAGTTGTCGAAATGTTTGTTAATTTCGTCGAACGACATCCCGGAATAGACGGTCGTCGCTTTGATGCCGCGCGCGCGCAAGTTGTCTACCTGATCTTTCATCAGCGCAATAAGCGGCGTTACGACGATACACAATCCTTCGAGCGTCATTGCCGGTACCTGAAAAGTAATGGATTTTCCGCCGCCTGTGGGCATCAGTCCGAGCGTATCCTTACCGTCGAGGACGGAGCGGATTATATCTTCCTGTAACGGACGGAATGACGTATAGCCCCAATATCGTTCTAAAGTCTCATTAATAAGAGTAGTCACAGTTATCTGTTTGTATTTGACGGTCTTATGTCCTTTATTAAAAGTTGAGTCGAAGTAATACCGTTATATACATTTTCTTCTATCGAATAGCATATATCAATCGGATTGCCCTCTTTGATATATTTCTCGTGTTCGCTCATTCCGAAGGCGATAGCGTGGGTGGGCATTTTAGAACTGTTGTCGATAAGTTCGAGCTTTAGATGAGCGCCGTCTTTACCGACGATGCGGCTTGTGCCGAAATCCCTGACGTTATATGAGCAAAAAATCGGTTTGTCGTTGTTCGGGCCGAAAGGACTCATTCTTTTAAGCTCGCCGATCAAGGTATTGTCTATCTCTTTGAGGGTTATGACGACGTCGATGTCTATTTGCGGCGTCATTTGTTCCTGAGTCACCTCTTCGGACGCTATCTGCGTGAAACGTTCGATGAACGCTTCGAGGTTTTTTTCCTGAAGCGACAATCCCGCCGCGTATGTATGACCGCCGAAGTTCTCAAGCAGGTCGCGGCAATTCTCGATAGCCTTATACATGTCGAAGCCTGCTATCGAGCGGGCGGAGCCGGTGATAAGGTCGGACGATTTGGTGAGCACTACGGCGGGACGATAGTATTTCTCCGTCAGACGCGAGGCTACGATACCTATCACTCCCTTGTGCCAGTCGGGGTTGTAGACCACAATTCCTTTCCTGTATTCGGCGTCGGTCAGTTCGTCTATTATAGCATTTGCCTCGTCCGTCATTTTGCGATCCATTTCCCTGCGTTCATCGTTGTACAGGTCGATGCTTGCGCTCTTTTCGGTAGCTATCTGTTCGGTCTTTGCGAGAAGCAGGTCGACGGCTTCGCGTCCGTTCATCATGCGACCGGATGCGTTGATTCGAGGTCCTATTTTAAATACTATATCACTGATGGTTATGTCTTTACCTGTAAGACCGGACGTCTTGATGATACCTTTCAAGCCTATGCTCGGACTGTAATTGAGTTGCCTCAAGCCGTAGTAGGCAAGAACGCGGTTTTCATCGGTAATGGGCACAATATCCGAAGCTATGCTTATTGCCGTCAGTTCCAGCAAACATTCCAGAGTAGAAAACGGAATATCGTTGCTCATGGCAAAAGCCTGCATGAACTTGAATCCTACGCCGCACCCGGACAGATGTTCATACGGATAAACCGAATCTGTTCGTTTGGCGTCGAGGACGGCGAGCGCTTCAGGCAGTTCGTCGTCGGGCATGTGATGATCGCAAATGATGAAATCAATGCCTTTTTCATTGGCATACTTCACCTTGTCGATTGCCTTTATACCGCAATCAAGCGCGATTATCAGCTTTATGCCGTTTTCAAGAGCATAATCTATACTTCTGTAGGAAATGCCATATCCTTCGTCGTAACGGTCAGGTATGTAATAATCCAGCAGGGTTGAATACGGGCGAAGAAAGCGATAAACAAGCGATACGGCAGACGTTCCGTCTACATCGTAGTCTCCATATATCAAAATCTTCTCGTTGTTGCCTAAAGCCTTGTTTAATCGTTTGACCGCCTTGTGCATGTCGGGCAACAAGAACGGATCGTACAAATCGTTCAGGTTCGGCTTGAAAAATTTCCTCGCCATATCGGATGTAGCAATGTCGCGCTGTACAAGTAACAGACTGATGATTGGGTTGAGTTTCAACTCTCTCGTCAGTTCTTCCTGCGCACATAAATCTTCTTCCGTTGGAGTTTTTAAGCGCCATCTCTTTATCATTATATAATGTTTTTATTTTTTTCATTTTAAGCATATTTATGAACATGTAACCCGCAAAGGTAAGTATAAAAATGACACGATACCTGCTTTTTGACAGAATATTTTCAACAGACTTTATTTTTATGAAAATTTAACATTCAAAACTATTTTAAAGATGTTTTTTTGTTTCGTAAAATATTCATATCTTTACGCCCTCTAATAATAAAAATAATACAAATGGAAGTATCGAAAGTATTTTTTACAAATCTGCGAACAAACCCGAAAAGCAGTCTGCTGGATAAGATGGAGCGTCTGGTGAAGAAGGCCGGTCTTGCGAATATGGAGATGGAAACGAAGTTTGTCGCGATAAAGATTCATTTCGGCGAACCGGGCAACATGGCGTATCTTCGTCCCAACTATGCCGCCCGAATGGCGAACTTGCTGCGCAGTAAAGGAGCAAAACCGTTTCTGACGGACTGTAATACGCTGTATACCGGCGGCCGCTCCAACGCGGTAGATCATTTGCAAAGCGCTATGGAAAACGGCTATAATCCTATTTCGGCGCAGTGTCCGGTTATCATTGCGGACGGTCTGAAAGGAACGGACTACCGCGAAATACCGTTTAACGGCAAGTATTGCAAAGCGCCAAAGGTCGGAGCGGCTATTGTAGATGCGGATATTATCGTCAGTATGAATCATTTTAAGGGACACGAGCAGACAGGATTCGGCGGCGCTCTGAAAAATATCGGCATGGGAAGCGCGAGCGTCGGCGGCAAGCTGGAGCTTCATTCGTCGTCAAAGCCCAAAATCGAGACGGACAACTGCAAAGGCTGCAATATCTGCGTTACGAGTTGCGCCCACGACGCCGTTCATCTCAACGCCGCCAAAAAAGCCGAAATAGATTATGACAAATGCGTCGGATGCGGTCAATGCGTGGCTCTCTGCCAATATTCATCTGCCGTTCTTGCCGAATATGATACATCGGAACTGCTTAATTGTAAGATTGTTGAGTATGCCAAAGCCATACTCGACGGAAAACCGAACTTTCATGTTAATTTTATCATGAACGTATCGCCCGAATGTGATTGCTGGAATCATAACGACGCCGCGCTTGTGCCGGATATTGGCATAGCTGCTTCGTTCGATCCTGTCGCTCTCGACCATGCCTGCGTCGATCTCGTGACCAAAGCGCCGGCATTGCAGGGAAATTGCATCGCCGACGTGCGTCATGGCGAAAAGTGCGAACATGAGGATAAATTCAAGATTGTGCATCCCGACACAAATTGGCGGTCGGGGCTTCAATATGCCGAAGAAATAGGCTTGGGCTTTCAAAATTATGAACTGATTGAACTCTGATATATGATTTTCGACGATACTATATGCGCGATATCTACTCCGGCAGGCTCCGGCGGAATAGCCGTTGTGAGAGTTTCGGGACCTGAAGCGATTGATGTCTGCGATAAAGTATTTGTACCTTATAAATATGTACGCGAAGACGAATCGGGCGAGTCGGGCGTTCCGGAAGCGAAAAGGCTTGCAAGTCGCGCCGCAAGAACAGTCGCGTACGGCTCGATTGTGGCTGACGGCGAAGCAGTCGACGAGGTATTGGCGACGGTTTTTCGCGCTCCACATTCGTATACGGGCGAAGATACCGTCGAGTTGTCGTGCCACGGCTCGCTGTTTATACAGCAACAATTGATGAAGACGCTGATAGAAAAAGGCGCTCGTCAGGCGCATCCGGGCGAGTTTACTCAACGCGCTTTTATGAACGGCAAGATGGATTTGTCGCAGGCGGAGGCGGTTGCCGACCTTATCGCATCTACTTCGGCCGGTATGCACCGGTTGGCGTTGAATCAGATGCGCGGCGGCTTTTCCGGCGACCTCAAACAATTACGCGCTCAATTGCTTGATTTCACTTCGCTTATCGAATTGGAACTTGATTTCAGCGACCACGAAGACATTGAATTTGTCGGGCGTCCCGAACTTCGCGCTCTTGCCGAAACGATTCGGAACAGGATAAATACGCTTGCAGATTCGTTTGCCGCCGGTAATGCCGTCAAAAACGGAATACCGGTCGCCATAATCGGGAAAACAAATGTCGGCAAATCGACGCTGCTCAACGGTCTGCTCAACGAAGAACGCGCGATAGTTTCGGACATACCGGGTACGACGCGCGATACGATTGAAGAGACATTATATATAAAGGGGCAGATGTTTCGTTTCATCGACACTGCCGGTTTGCGCAGCAATACGTCCGACCGGATAGAGATAATGGGCATACGGCGCAGTTTGGAAAAAGCCGAAAAGGCGTCCGTTATCTTGTATCTCTTTGATTTGACGGAGGAAGATGCGGACGAAACGGTTTCTTTAAGTCGATGGCTGCAAAAATATAACAAGCCTGTCTTGATGATAGGCACTAAAAACGACATAGCGCGTCGCAGTCCGATTCATACAACCGGAAATGTGCGGGCTATTCATGTCTCATGCAAAAATCAGGCTGATATAGAGAGGGTTAAAGATAATATTGTTTCTCTTGCAAATATCGGTCAGGTATCCGAAAGCGATGTGATAGTGACGAATGTCAGGCACTATGAAGCGCTATGTCGCGCCGGAGAATCCATTGTTCGCGTGATAGCCGGGCTTGACAACAATTTATCGGGAGACCTGTTATCCGAAGACATCCGCGACTGC
>JAITPH010000180.1 GCA_031289515.1 Tannerella sp. | reverse complement strand
GAAATATGACAAAAGCGGCGAAGCAACTGGGCATAACCGAGCGGGTAGTAGCGCTGAGAATCAAAAAGTTCAATATCAATTCGGCCAATTACAAAAACCTGTCGAGCGACAGCTAAAAGTCAATCCTTTCGCAACAGCCATTTCCAAACAGGAATAACCCGAATGACCGAATTGCTTTCTTGCGAGATTGATTCTTCATTATATGTAACTATTTCAAGTCTGTCCAAATGATGCTTTTCCGATAGTTTCAGCAATGCCGTTATTTCTCTTTTGCGAGCCTGCGAAGCAATCCGGATGACTTGTTTTATCTCCGAATTGCTTCGTTTCTCACAATGACGGATACCAACAGCGCCCTTGCAATGACAGGCGCTTCCATTGTCAATTGTCAATTATTTCTTGTCGGCCGCCGGTTTGTCTTCGTCCGCATTTGCTTTTGGAGCGGAGCTGCCTATGGATTTCAAAAGGCCGAATATTCCCGGACATAACGTTATCAGTACGACTGCCGTCTTCAGATAATCGTTCGCAATAATACTACTGCATGCTATAACCATTCCTACAACGGTAAGCAGGAGGAAGATTATCCTTTTTTGCTTTTTATTTATCTTCATTTTATTTATTTGTTTACAAGTGAATACTCTTACAGACACACTCGCTGTGTCTGCTTTTGGAACATCGCCCAAGCGATGTCTGTTTGCTGTCTCTTGCAATCAAATAATGAGTTTGCGCAGGGCGTAGATGTAGTATCCCCTGCGACAAAGAAGCGTGAAATAATTGGTGATTTGGCAATCGGAAACTGCTACGGACACTTTCCGAAGCCGGTCTTCGCTTTTCAGACGAAACAGTTGCTGCATCTTCGTCTGACTTCGTATTGTCCTTGTATCTATTGTATTATTGCTCCACTGGAAGTTCTGACGCGGCAGTACCGACTTGCGGCTGCGCAGTTCGTTGCTCAGCGTTTCCATCAGGCGGACGTTGTCGGGGCGGTCTATTTTTTCGGTTATCGTTCCGGTTTCCTCGATATTCGGTTTGTTCGCGTTTTCCTTTGGGATCGTTTCGCCTGTTCCGACTGTTTCGCCCAATAACATGACGCCACACAACAACGCGCCGACATACAACCACATTTTCAGGAACGTGATCAGTTGTCGCAATGGATTTGAAATATGTTTATCCGGGTCTGCCATTTGTTGTATCGTCGTTGTTATTGTTTTATGCCGCAAAGTTATGAATTATTTGCGATTTGACAAAAGTATATCGACTTTTTCATGGCTTGACCGACAATTGACGACATCACATCACTTGCAATCAATTTGAGTACACGCGCGAAGCAATCCATGCGTTCGGCATCGGGACTTGATATTTTTTCTCGAATGAGCGTTCGGATTGCTTTTTAATTGCTACCTTTGGGGGGTTTAATTTTAAAGTTTATTCTTATGTGGAGGAAATATTTTATTTCAGTTTTGGCAATTTGGGGCGTCGTCGGCTGTCTGTCGGCACAGAACGGCGGCAATGGCGGCAACAACAGCAATAACGGCAGCAACAGCGGTAACGGCAACAGCAACGGCAGCAGCAAGGAAAAAACAGCGTTTCAGACAGCGGGGCAGTGGAAGCCTGTTACCGATGTGCGGGCGGATGTGGCTATCGTTTACGGCGCTAACGACCGACCGGGCTTGACGTTTGAACAGCGGGTACAGTCGTGGCGCGAACGCGGTTATACGACTGCTTTTATGACCGGCATCGCATGGGGCGACTATCAGGACTATTTCACCGGGAAATGGGACGGACTGTGGCATCTGGACGAGGGTCAGGTCACGGCCGGCGGCGATACCGTCTGGCACGGACGTATGGTGCCGTACATCGTTCCGTCGCGGAATTTTCTCAAGTACATGAAGGAGAAACACGTGAAAAGGGTCATCGACGCAGGCATAAACTGCATTTTCATGGAAGAGCCGGAATTTTGGATGCGAGCCGGTTACAGCGAATCCTTCAAGCGGGAATGGCTGGATTTTTACGGCTTTGAGTGGCGTCCTCAGCACGAATCGCCCGAAAACACGTATCTGGCGAACAAGCTGAAATATCACCTCTACCGTCGCGCTTTGGAAGATGTCTTCACCTACGCGAAGGAATACGGCAAAAGCAAGGGAATGGACGTGAAATGCTACGTCCCGACGCACTCGCTCGTCAATTATTCGTCGTGGCAGATAGTCAGTCCCGAAGCCAGCCTCGCCTCGATGCCTTGCGTGGACGGCTATATTGCGCAGGTATGGACAGGAACGTCGCGTGAAGCCACCTTTTTCAACGGCGTCAGAAAAGAGCGCGTATTTGAAAACGCCTTTCTGGAATACGGCTCGATGGAATCAATGACGCGGCCTACAGGACGGAAAATGTTCTTCCTCACCGACCCTATCGAGGACTGGCCGCGCGACTGGGAGGACTATAAAAAGAATTATCAGGCAACTTTCGCGGCTCAGCTTCTTTATCCGATGATTTCGGATTTTGAGGTCATGCCCTGGCCGGACAGGATTTACGAGGGACTTTACAAGACTTGCGCCAACTGCGAAACGAAGGAACAAATCCCGCGTTTCTACTCTACGCAGATGCAGGTGATGATAAATACGCTGAACGACATGCCGTCGTCGCCGAACAGGATTAACGGCTCGCACGGAACAGGCGTCCTGATGTCGAACTCGCTGATGTTTCAACGCTTTCCGACGCACAAGAGCTATGACGATCCGCAGTTTTCAAACTTCTACGGACAAACGCTTCCGCTGCTCAAGCGCGGTCTTCCGGTCGCTACGGTGCATATCGAGAACACCGGTTTTGCGGAAACGTGGAAAGACCTCAAAACGCTTGTCATGTCGTATTCCAACATGAAACCGATGAAGCCGGAATATAACGAAAACATCGCGCGGTGGGTGAAGGACGGAGGCGTCGCGGTCTATTGCGGCAAGGACGTCGATCCCTACCAGACCGTGATGGAATGGTGGAATACGGACGGAAACAGGTTTGCAACGCCGTCGGCGCATCTTTTCGGTCTGCTCGGATTGCCTGCTGCGCCCGATGCGGGAGAATATGCCTGCGGAAAGGGCAAGGTCTACATCATCCGCGAAGAGCCGAAGGACTTCGTGATGAAACCAGCGAACGACGCGCATTATTTCTCGGTCGTGAAAAAAGCCTGCGAAACGCGCCCCAATTCGGGCATACTGACGACGAAAAACCATCTTTACCTCGAACGCGGCAACTACGTCATTGCTGCCGTGATGGATGAAAGCGTCAGCGACGAATCCCTTACGCTCGACGGCTTGTACATAGACTTGTTCGACTACCGGTTGCCCGTCTTGAGCCGCAAGACCGTTGCCGCGGGCGAACAGGCGTTTCTCTACGACGTCGGCAAAATCGTCGACAGGGACAAACCGGCGGTATTATGCGGCGCGTCGCGGATTTACGACGAGCAGCGTTCGGCGGGAAAGTATGCCTTCACGGCAAAAAGTCCGGCTAATACCACGAATGTATCCCGCGTATATCTGCCCGGGCGACCGGCGACGATAACCGTCAAGAACGCGCAGGGCATCGATATTGGCGACATCAAGCAGGACTGGGACGAAAGCAGCCATACGCTCCTGCTCGGCTTCGAGAACTTGCCTGACGGCGTTTTTGTTGTCATCGGCTATTAGACAATTGAGAATTATAGTACCGCGTCATTGCGGGGAAATTACTAAACAAGTTTAGCAAACAGGAAAAATGACGAAAGAAGCCGCTGCGCTTGCCGTCATTGCACTTACCGTCTGCGCTTGCCGTCGTTGCACTTGCCGTCGTTGCACTTGCCGTCTGCGCTTGCCGTCATTGCGAGGAACGAAGCAATCCAGACTATAAGGGCGCTGGATTGCTTCGTTCCTCGCAATGACGCAAGCGACGCAATGACGGATACTGCCGATACTGCCGCAATGGGATTGACGGACGTCATTGCGAGGCACGAAGCAATCCAGCGCCCTGTATAAGTCTGGATTGCTTCGTTCCTCGCAATGACGCAAGCGACGCAATGACGGATACTGCCGCAATGAGATTGACGGTCGTCATTGCGGGGAAATGGCGATGAGATTGACGGTCGTCATTGCGAGGCACGAAG
>JAITPH010000158.1 GCA_031289515.1 Tannerella sp. | reverse complement strand
ATTCGTTTGAGAATGAAATTTATATCGAAACGGACAACAAGTTTCATGTCTGGATGCTGGTGGAGGGAAGCTCGGTAACTGTCGAGACTTCAGGCGGGATGAAGCAGCGTTTCAACTATGCCGAAACGTTTGTCGTTCCCGCTGCGGCCAACAGGTATGTCATACGCAACGAAGGCGCAGGTAAAGCATTGATGGTAAAAGCATTTATAAAATAACAACTATGCAAACGGAAAAATTTTCATTAACAAAAGCGACACCCGTTCTTTTCGGGTTTTTCATCATGGGATTTTGCGATGTGGTTGGCATTGCGTCCAATTATGTCAGGCAGGACTTTCATCTCAGCGATACACTCGCCAATTTCCTCCCTTTTATGGTATTTATCTGGTTTTTCGTCTGTTCCGTTCCGACGGGAATGGCGATGAACAGGCTCGGACGCAAAAGAACTGTTCAGATAAGCAATGCCGTCACGATAATAGCGATGACGGTGCCTTTCCTGCACTATTCATATTACACTTGCCTGCTTGCATTTGCGTTGCTGGGGATTGCAAATACCATTCTGCAGGTCTCGCTGAATCCATTGCTGTCGGATGTTGTGAACAGGGAGCGGCTGACGAGTTCGTTGACCGCAGGGCAGTTCATCAAGGCGATTTCATCGTTTTCGGGTCCGTTTATCGCTTCGTTTTCCGTAGTTTACCTCGGAAAATGGCAAAACATGTTCCCCGTTTTTGCGGCAATAACACTGCTGTCGTCATTGTGGCTGCAACTGACGCCGATACGCGAAAGCGACAAAAAAGAAGAAGTCTCATCATTTGGCGACATAATTAAAATACTGAAAAACAAATCGATACTGCTGCTGTTTTTCGGAATAGTCTTTATCGTCGGTTTGGATGTCGGATTAAATATTGCCACGCCCCGCATCCTGATGGAGCGTTGCGGTATGGCGGCGGAAGAAGCCGGTTACGGCGTCAGCGTTTATTTTGCGTGCCGCACGCTGGGCGCATTTCTGGGCGCGTTTATCCTTGCACGGTTTGCGCCCCGTCCGGTTTTCAGAATCGGGATGATAGTTGCAATTGCGGCATTGGCGGCGCTTTTCTTCGCTTCGGAAAAGATTGAAATCATGATTATTGCAGGCGTTATCGGATTTGCATGTGCCAATGTCTTTTCCATCATATTTTCGGCTGCGCTGCAAAAGATGCCGGAAAAGGCAAACGAAGTTTCGGGATTGATGATTACCGGCGTCGCAGGCGGCGCTCTGATACCGTTGCTGATGGGGATTTGTACGGATATGACGGGAAATCAGTCCGGCTCTATACTTGTTATTACCGTCTGCTCATTCTATTTGCTCGTCTGCGCCTTTCGCAATTAGGCATCTCTTTCCGATTCGATGGTGTAGATGAAGCTGTCGGCGCAGTAGTAGCCAATGTTCCATTCTATCGGACGGTTGCCCGGATCATAGACGAAGCGTTTGCGTTTGAGTATGGGATCGCCGATTTTTACTTCCAGTTTTTCCGACAACAGTTTGTCGGCGGCTTTGGCGCTTATCTCTTCTTTCGACAGGCGGGCTACCGTGTTGTAGTCTTTTTCCAGAATATCGTAAAGCGGGCGCGAAAAATCTTCGTTTCCGGTCAGTCCGATTCTTGGATTGAAATATGAGATGAAATAGACAAAAGGGCCGTCGACGCTACCTCTCAGACGCTCCAATTTGAGCAGTTTGGTTTCCTTGTCCACATTGAAGAAAAGACACAGTTCTTCGGTCGGTTTGACCCATCCGATAAAAAGTTCGTAATTCCTGACTTCCATCCCCATGGCTTTCATTTCCTGCGAGAAGCTAAGCCAGTTGCGCGATTTCGAGACGTAAGCGATATCGGCAGCAACGGTACCGACGCCTTTCTTGCGGACTAACAGGCCGTCGTAAACCAACTTGTTGATAGCCTGCCTGACGGTGCTTCGGGCGACACCCGTTTTACGTGCAAGGTCGATTTCGTTAGGCAGCTTTTTACCCTTTTTATACTCCGGTTGAGTGATGATACGGCGAAGCTGTTCCTCTATCTGTGCATGCAAAGGCACGGGGCTGTTGTGATCAAGCGTTAATACCATAGACATATTATTTCAACGGCAAAAATACGAAAAATTTGCGGAATCATGACATCCGGAAACGATATTTTTTCATTTTACGGCACATTGGCGCTCCGGTCGACAGGACACCCTTTCGTCATTCTTCCTGTTTGCCAAACTCGCTTAGTGATTTTCTGCCAATGACGGATTTTGTATAATCAGCTAAAAATAAGCAGAGTAACAAAATATGCCGAAACTGTTTTTAGCATCCGTCATTATCCCTTGTATAAAATTTTTCATAAGGTCTCGCAATGACGGCAGACTATTTCAGTTCGGCACAATTCTCCCAAACTGTCAATTCTCAATTATTGTCATGCGCCAACCACTTCCACAAAGCGATGTGTCGGATTGGGTCTGCCCGGCTGGAGGCAACGCCAGGCAATGACAAC
>JAITPH010000237.1 GCA_031289515.1 Tannerella sp. | reverse complement strand
GTCGGCTTTCAATTTCAGCGCCTCGGGCAGAATAATCAATTCGGGCGATATGGACAATATGGACGTGGTAGCATGGCTCTCGGTAAATGCTCCGTAGGATATCCACGCCAATATGTTGTCGGTATATTCGTTTGGAATGGGGTCGTTGGGTCCGGTCGTTATCGGCATGTTGATATTGCGATCGGTTTCGTTCCGCATGGCATTCCACAGATTTCCTTTTCCCGCTACCAGATAGGGCGCTTTGTAGCTCGTTGAGTTGTACGATACTTTTGCACTCAAGTTGAAGCGATCCGTCACCTTGGCGTTCAATCCCATCATGGAATTGTAGCGGTTGTATTGGTCGGTATTGATTTTATACATTCCCTCCTGATACTGATAACCCATTGAAACGTAGTAGCTCATGCTTTGGCTACCGCCCGAAATGCTGAGGTTGTGCTTTTGCGTAGGCGTCCAGTCTCTTATCAACTCCTTGTAGGGATTTATGTTAGCCACCCAGCCGCCTTCGTACCAAGCGTTTTCGTGTGTCGGATTAGCGGCATATTCCTTCATTTTATTCAGTCTCAACTCTTCGACGGAACTCACCGAGCCGCCCGTCCATGCGGTTTTGTTCATGGTAGCCTGCTGTATGTCGTAGGAGTTCATGATGTCCGGCAACGCCGCCGGTCTATCCGCTGAAAAGTCAAAGCTATAACTGACTTTAGCCTTTTGATTGAAGCTGCCGTTCTTGGACTGTATCAGCAGTACGCCGAATGTGGCTTTTGTTCCGTAGATGGCGGCGGCCGAGGCGTCCTGTATCACACTTATGCTCTCGATATCATTAGGATTCATCTGATTGAGCATCGTGGCGCTCACTTCTACGCCATTCACTAAAATTAAAGGCGCATCGTTGGTGACGACCCAGTCGCCGCTCGAATTTTTCTCGATAGATGTTCCTCCGCGGATATTAAAGGATGGAACGGTGTTAGGCGCTCCGTTGGCGATACTTATATTCAAATTGGGAACAACACCCTGCAATGCTTGTCCTATGTTTGCCACAGGACGGTTTTCGAAAGTCTCCGCAGAGACTGTACTCACAGCGCCCGTCAGATTCACCTTTTTCTGTGTTTGGAAACCGACAACCACTACCTCATCCAATGCCTGCGTGTCTTCCGACAAAACAATCGTCAGACCGGATTGATTCCCGGCGCTGATTTCCTGCTGGATATAACCAAGATAGGATACTTGCAACACCGCATTGTCGGTTACGGTCAGAGTAAATTTTCCATCCACATCCGTAGCCGTACCTGTAGTAGAGCCTTTGACTTTGACGTTCGCACCGATAATCGGCTCGCCGTTCTCGTCGGTGACAATGCCTGTTATTCTCCGGCTTTGCTGTCTATCCTGCGAGGCAAGCAGTTCGCCTGTCTTCTTGTAGATGATGATGTGCTTGTCGTCTATCTTGTACGACAGGTTCTGTTCGGAGAGCAGTTTTGTCAGGACGTTATCAATGCCCTGTTTGTCGACGGAGATGGTGACAGCCCTGTTCAAATCGACTTCTTCGTTTCTGTACCAGAACGAAAATTCCGATTGCTTCTTGATTTCATCCAGCGCTTCCCTTACGGTCGCATTGGAGAGGTTCAGTGTGATTTTCACTTCCTGCGAGTAACTTACTGATGCTGATGCACAGAAGACCGCGGACAGGCATAGTAAAATAAACAGTTTCATTCTATTTAATATTTTTTTTGTTTCAATTTTGGGCATGTTATGCCTCTTTTCTAATAATAAATTCATACTTTTGCATTGTTTTAGTTTGTAATTTTATTAAGATAACTCGGACTAAAGTCTTTTCGGCGGGGAATGTTAGTAGCATTTCCCGCTATTTTTCAGTGATTTACATGGCGTGTTTCATAGGCATGATTGGTTTTAAGTTAGCGTATATGTATTTGATCTCCATCTATGGTATACCGGATTCGCTTGTCGGCGGTCATGACGCGCAGAATCTGTTCCAGATTTTCGTTTCGTACAAAATCGCCTGTGAAGACGGTTTGTTTCAGCCTGTCCGATGCGATATGGATTCGGACGTTAAACCGCCGTTCCAACTGTCGGGCGATACTTTCAAATGTGGCGATGTTGAAATAGAATTTTCCTTCCTTCCATGTGATATAGTATTCCAATTTGACATTTCTTTTTTTTGCTGTCTGCAAATGTTTGTCGAAAAGAATCTGTTGTCCCGGCGTTAAGGAAAGAAAGTCCCTTTGATTCGGCAGTCCGACTTCCACGTTTCCGTTTTCCAGCGTGACTTCGATGCTTTCTTCTTCCTGATAGGCTTTCACGTTGAAGCATGTCCCCAGAACGCGCACCTTGATGTTTTCGGCGTTCACGATGAAGGGATGCGCGTGATCGGGCGCGACTTCAAAAAAGGCTTCGCCGGATACTTCCACTTCCCTGTTTTCATGCACGAACCGCGACGGATATTTCAGGACGGTTCCGGCGTTTAGATGGACTTTCGTGCCGTCGGACAGAACGATGACCGACCGCATTCCCAACGGATTGGTCATTTCTACCGTTTGACTGCTCAACTGTTTATATCCCTGCCGGTAAGAGAAATAATTGGTCATTCCAAGCAGGATGGCGACGGAGGCTGCTGCGGCTATCGCTTTCGTCCATAACGTCCGACGGGCTGCCCGGTCTATCCGCCGGTGTATTTCGAGCAGGATGGATTCGCGCATCTCTTCGGCCATGCCGGACAGGCTTGAAGAAACATCCATGCGCATGATGACTTCGCGTATTTTACCGTGCAACGATGTTTTATCCGTTGCGTTCGTGTCTTCTACCGGCGCCGCGTTCATCAATTCGCCGGTCAGGGATTCTATTTTGTCTTCCATTTGCTTTTTATGGTTCATGCCATAAGGAGTGGAGATGTGCGGATTTCGTTTAAAGGAATTGCATTTTTTTTTCGACTCCTCCGCGAAACTTCCCGTACGCGTACATCTATCAGAACAGTCTCGCCAGCAACGCGAGTAATGTCAGATTCGGAAAGTACGGTTTCAGGGCGGTCACGATTTTTTCAATGGCTATTTTCATCTGTACCCGGACGGTACTTTCATTGATTGCGAGTATCTCGGCTATTTGTTTGGGCTTCATACCTTCTTCGCGCGCCATGAGGAAGATGGTACGGCATTTGGCGGGCAGTTCATTGACGGCTTGCGTCAGGAGTTCTTCCATTTCACGGGTTATAAGGTCGTCTTCGGGCGACGAATCTTCGTCCGGTTTTTCAAGCTGCACCGGAAGGTCTTCAAGCGATACGTATTTCAGGTTGTTTCGGGCGGCAAGGAAACGGTTGGCTTCGTTGCGGACAGCTACGTACAGATATGTTTCGATATTCTGTATGTCAATCAGCTTCTTGCGCGACTGCCATACGGAAAAGAAGACGTCCTGGACGACTTCGCGACATGCCTCCCTGTCTTTCAGAAAATAGAAAGAGAAGCGAAACACCTGTTCGTAATACAGGTTGTAGAACATATCGAAAGAGCCTCGACTGTCTTCAGAAATCAGATGCAACAGTTCTTTTGTCTCCATGGGTGTTATTTGTCTGTTTTTGGCTTTCATTTCATCGCTTCAAAGGTAGGTATTTAAAATGAAATAAAAAGATTATTTGCATCTTTTTGGACGATTTTTGTGTCTTTTGAGGCGATTTTATAATTTTTACTTTTCCGTCGATGTGACTGTAATGCCTGACGGAGTGACTAAAAAACCCCGACAAAGCAGCCTGATCTAACAGATTATCATCCGGCGTTTCCATCGTCCGGAAACGTAATATATTAATGTAGTGATGAAGCCGAAAACAAGGCTGATGCTTATTGCCCACCATACGCCTTGGTAGCCGAGACTGTCGCCGAGAATATAGGCTAAAGGTATGCGAATCAGCCATAACGAGACTATGCCGTTTATCATGGCGAAAAGCGTATCGCCCGCTCCCCGCATTGCTCCGTTCATAACGTTGGTAGCTCCGTTCAGCACGAAAACTGCGCCGACTGTCAGCAGATATTCGTATCCTATCGAGATGACTGCCGGGTCGGGCGTGAAAACCTTCATAATCCAATGCCCGAAAAAGAATATCATGGCAAAGACGGTGAGCGAGAAAAACACGTTTATAACCATCGCAAAACGCACGCCCTGACTTACCCTCGAAAATCGTCCCGCTCCGATGTTCTGACCGCAAAAGGCGGATATTGCACTCGACAATGTGAGGATAGCCTGCGTGATTAGAGAGTCAATCTTCCCGGCTGCGCCGTAAGCCGTCAGGGTATCGGTACCGAAGACGTTTACTACGCCGAGAAGCGCAAGCAGTCCGACGGAAAGCGAACATTGCTGAATGCTCACCGGCAGACCTATCTTCAATCCCCGCCTGAACAGGGCGTAATCGAACTTCAAATCCCTGCGCCTCAACGAAAGCAGCGGGTGGCAGCTGCGCAGATAAACCATCGCCACGACAACTCCCGATGCCTGCGCAAGTACCGTAGCATACGCCGCGCCTTCGACACCGAAACGGAATACGATTATAAACAAGACATCCAAAACGACGTTGAGAACGGCCGTTATCAGAATGAAAACCATCGGACGCCGGGAGTCGCCCATGCCGCGAAAAGTAGAAAGCAAACTGTTTAACGTGATAAATATAAACGTCCCGCCGATATACACGCGAAAATACCGGACTGCCAGTGGAACGACATCTTCGGGCGTCTTGGTCAGGCGAAAGAGCGGCTCGGCGAGAGCGATGCCGACGACGGACAACAGTACGCCGGCAATAACCGTAAATATAAGTATTGACGAGAACGCCCTCTGCACGTCGTCGTACCGCCCGGCGCCGAAATATTGAGCGATTACGACCGTGATGCCGCTGCCGACGCCTATAATCAGCGATATGACGAAATAGTATATAAAAAACGAAGCCGAGACAGCCGCAAGAGCCTCCTTTCCCAGAAAGTTGCCGACTATCACGCTATCGACAAGATTGTACATCTGCAACATCACATTGCCGATTAACAGGGGAAAGACGAAAGCCGGAATAGTCTTCCACACCTTTCCGGTCGTCAGATCGCCCGTTTTATCCCTCGCCGCCATTATATGTCTTTCAGCAATACCTCGCTGCTCGGCTCAAACATGTCGCGGCGTGTCTTGAGCATGACCTGCCATTCGTTCCTGAAACTTCGTTCCGTATCAATCTTGAAATTCTCCGAGCCGTATTCGTCAATCTTTCGCAGCAGGAAGCCGACGTTTATCTTGCTTATATCCAGCGCAGGCTGGTAACGGACGACGCGCTCGTCACGGTCGGCCGCCACGCTGACCTCCGAAATAACCCGGATTTCCGTCAGAAGATAAAGAATCTCCGTCGCAAGACGGATAGGAATACGGTTATCGTCCGACAGTTCGTCTGCCGTATAAGGCTTCTCCGCCCTTTCAAAACGCTTCACAATCATGGAAGTTATCAGCACGACGAGAAAATCCTTGTACCTCCGGCTGATATTCTTGCTGTCTCTCTCGAAACTGAATTTCTTGACGTTTTGCGACGAATAGGTAATCTCGGCGCCAAAAAGGCACAGCGTCCACGACAGCTGCAACCACAGAAGCAGCAGCGGCAATGCCGCAAAACTGCCGTAAATGGCATTATACTTGCTCACCCAGATTTGTCCGCTGATATAAACGAACTGAAATATCTGAAAAGCGCATCCGGTAATAATACCCGCCGCCAGAGCGTTCCAAAACCGCACTTTCGTATTCGGCACGAGGATATACAAAGCTGTGAAAAACAATACGGTAATAATGTAGGGCGATATTTTCAGAATCGAGTTCGCCACAGGCGTCAGAAACACGTATTCTTTAAGAAACGAACTGCTCTGCGTCGAAATGAACAGCGACAAGCCGCTCGACACCGTCATCATAGCCGGAATGAGTATAAGCAAAGCCAGATAATCGGTAATTTTCCTGTGCCACGAGCGATTTTTATTCACCTGCCAAACACCGTTAAACGTGCCTTCGATAGTAGAAATAAGATTCACCACCGTATACAAAAGCAGCAGCACGCCGACGCCCAGAAAGATGCCGCCTTTCGACATGCTGAGATAATTGTCGGCAAAGCTGAAAGCCTGTTCGAGTTCGGCCTGATTACCCGGAAAATAGGAATAGACGCTTTCGCGTACCGTATCGCGCAAACCGAAACCGCTTGCAATGCCGACAATCACGGCCAGCAGCGGCACGATCGCCAGCAGCGTATTGTACGTAAGCGCCGAAGCGCCCCGCTGAAGGTCTTCGCGCCTGAAACCCCGAACGGCAAGAATGACGGTTTTAGCGACAAAGATATAAGAGCGTTTAAGACCGCTCACTTCATTTTCCGTTATGCGCCAGATGTCGTAGGAGACAAAGTGAATAATCCTTGAAAGCAATTCGCTGACGGGTTGTATCACACTTTTTTTCTGCGGCTTGGCGTTTTTCTTCGACATATCCTGATATTAAAAAATTTATCAATAAAAAAAAGCAGCCGACCTGTAAGCCGGGTTCTGTAAATCCAACCCAAGCGGGAAGGAAATGCCTGTCATTTATCTTGATTTGCCGTTGCCGACAAATTCATAGCGGTCTACCCCCCGACATCGGACGAGCCGTCCTACATACGCCGGTATACATGACCTTACAACCCATCAGACGTACTGACCCTCTGCATTCCGGCAGAAGCGGTAAGCTCTTACCTCACCTTTTCACCCTTACCTCGACATGCGAGGCGGTAATTTTCTGTTACATTACTCTACCCTTGCGAATAGCTTCCCGTTAAGAAGGATGGCGCTCTGCGTTGCCCGGACTTTCCTCCCGCCTCAACAGGCGAGCGACAGACCGGTCTGCTGCCGGTGGACAAAGATACGAATAAATCCCAAACCGACGCCATATTCCGTTAAATTTTTGTCGAATTATGAAAATCGGCATGTCCGGAATAAGAGCGCCATGTCACGTCATGACGACCGCACGCGGGCTTTTGAGACCGGCAGGCGATTCGGAAGAGAACTAAACAGCTATGCTAAATCTTTGCCGTATTCCCGCATGGCAAGACCGCTTAATTCTTTTACCGACAAGTCTAATATATCCTGTTGCCATTCCGTATAGTCAAACGTTTCACGATTAATAAGCATTACAAATCGCTCAGCTTCGACATTGCCCAAATATTTGATAAGAATACGCATTCCCTTGTTGCGCAAAACAGTTTCTGTGTCCATGATTTATCCCTCCTCGTTAATAAATATAATCGGGTTACAACTTGGCTTCTGTTTCCAGCTTTATTTTCAGTTGTTCCTGATTGTCAAAAGTCCTGTTGAAACAACAATTATCTAAATATAATCTCATACTATCTTAAAATATTAGGATACAAATATACGAATTATTTTGATGCCTTCTTTCTATGAATAAAAAAATCCATCGAAAAACAGGTATTACTGTCAGTAAAAGCATCCTTTTCGTTCCGTCATGTCGACCGAAGTGGAGACATCTCGTGTGTCGGATAACAGATGTCTACGCTTCGCTCCGGTCGACATGACGGACTGTTTTTCCGCTCAATCATTGACGTTAGAGAGTTAAATAAATATAAATATTTATAATTCGAGATACAACTTGTTGTTTCTTACATTTTTATCTCTATCTTTGCGCCCAGGTTTGACAAAAACAGATAACAAAATGAAACAGGGTTACTTACATTCCAATAACAATCGCTTAACAGCCATTCAGGTTGCAAAGGGTAACTCTTCGTTATGTTTATTTAACGGCATTTTCTTGCAAACAAGCAATATTTTCTTAAGAGAGAGAGAGAGAGAGAGAGAGAGAGTGCGCAGGCGTATATAAATGTACGCACGCGCGCTTAATATACAAAGACAAATCATTTAAACCATGTTTTCCTTTCGTCGAAATCTTTGGAAAAAGTGACGAAAAGGGAATTTTTTATTCCGTAAACCATATTCAAAAGCAAGTCGCCGGCACGGATTTTCCCGGTTGCCGCGCTACTCGCCGTGCAAAGCCGTTCGGGGAAGATTGCGTTTTGTGCAATCCTCCCTTCCGCGGAATCGACTACTGCCCTTCATTGATTCCGCCCGACGGATCAATCGCTTTATTGACTGATATACACAATTTTAATACATAATAAATATGAAGGTAAGATATTATCTGTTAGACAATCCGATGACTTCGGATCCGAACGATCGCAAAGCGCAGATCTTCGATTATGAGGTGATTTCCGAAGACAATATTCTGGAATACATCACCCGGCAAGGCTCCGGCATCACAATGGGGCAAGCGAAAGCCAATTATGAGGAAATCATTGGCGCGCACGAGTATTTTCTGCGTCGGGGCGCAGGAATCAACACCGAGTTTCTGAACATCCGGCCTGTAGTTCAGGGCGTTTTCCGCGACGACAACGACAGGTTCGATCACGGACGCCACAAACTCAAATACCGTACACGTCTCGGACGGAGGTATAACAGCGTCACCGAAGACGTAAAGATGGAAAAGGTCGCGCCTGTCAGTAATGCGCCGCTGCTCGTTTCTATCGAA
>JAITPH010000207.1 GCA_031289515.1 Tannerella sp. | reverse complement strand
GAGCGGCTCGGCGTCTGGTCGGCTACGAATGGGACGAGCGCCTGCGTTTTGTTTTGTTTCAGCCTTACCATCTCTCTGACGGCTTCATTCTTTTTAATCCCTATTGAATTGAAGCGGGTGCGCAGGTAGATAAACAGTTTGTCGAACGGCTTGCTTGTTAGCGGGCGGTATATCTGATAAATCTTGCTGCGACCCTCGAAGCGTGCGCCGACCCCCGAAAACCATTCCCAATTACCGTAATGCCCCAGCATCAAAATAAAACAGGTATGTCCTTTATCCTGCAAATCATAGATTAATTCAGGGTTTCTGATATTTGCACGTCTCAGAAGTTCTTCCTGCTTCATGCCCGCAAGTTTAATCGTTTCAATGATATAATCGGCAAAATGATGATAAAAGCGGCGTTCGAGCTTCTTCAGTTCGTTTTCCGATTTTTCGGGAAACGATTTTTGCATGTTGCCTCTGACGACTTTTCTGCGATAATGCGCTATATAATAGATGATTAAGTATAAAAAATCGGATAATACATACAGCGCCCGCAATGGAAGCGCCGCACTCGCGCGCACGTACATATATATTATTATATATAAAATCTTGTTTCCCATAGTCAATCGTTTAATTCAACCGTTAGAGCCGTTTTGTCCGTATTCCATCCTGTCGGTTTTACCCTTCTGATACTGTTGCAAAGGCTTTCCTGATACGGAATCTCTGTTTTTATATAGTTATCCGTAAAGCCGTACATGTATTTCCCTTTTCTTGCGTGTTCGAATAAGACGTCTTTCGACTTGCCGGAATTAGCCTCGTAAAACTCGCGTAACTTCTTGTCCGACAGTTCCAAAAGGATTTTACTACGCTCGTGACGTATCTTTGGCGGAACTATCGGTTTTATATTTATAGCCTGTGTGTTAGGGCGTTCGGAATATGTGAAGACATGAAGCTGCGAAAAAGGTATGCTTTCGATGAAGGATTTACTTTCGTCGAAAAACTCGTCCGTTTCGCCGTTCGCGCCGACTATCACGTCCACGCCGACGAATGTTTCCGGCATCAGCGATTTGATACGGTCAATCTTGGACCGAAACAAAGCCGTATCGTAATGGCGACGCATGATTCGCAGCAGCGAATCGCTTCCGCTCTGCAAAGGTATATGAAAATGCGGCATAAAGCGTTTGCTTTCAGCCACAAAAGAAATTATTTCGTCGGATATAAGGTCAGGCTCGATGGATGAAATGCGGTAGCGCTCAATTCCGGAGATTTTATCGAGTTGAACAAGGAGGTCTATCATTTTTTCGCCTGTGCTTTTGCCGAAATCGCCTATATTGACGCCTGTCAGCACAACTTCTTTACCTCCGTTAATAGCCACGTTTTCAGCCTGTTTGACAATATCGGCGATAGAGCCGTTCCGACTGCGCCCGCGGGCAAGCGGTATCGTGCAGTAAGAGCAGAAATAGTCGCATCCGTCCTGTATTTTCAGGAAATGGCGCGTGCGGTCGTCGGCCGAACATGAAGGCGCAAAAGCTCTTACATTGCGGATAGGCGACGTAATGATGCGTGTTTCAGGCGTTTTGTTACGGCTTGCCATCTCGTTTACGTACTTGGCAATGTCCTGTTTTTGTTCTGCCCCCAAAACGAGGTCGACGCCCTCTATTTTCGCCACTTCTTCCGGCTTGAGTTGGGCGTAACAGCCGGTTATTATCGTGAAGGCGTTGGCATTAAGCTTATTAATGCGACGAATCATCTGGCGGCATTTCTTGTCCGCAAGTTCCGTAACCGAACAGGTGTTAATTATGCAAAAATCAGCCTGTTCGCCATGCCGCGCCTTACGTATGCCGAGCGCCGCCAACTCCCTGCCTATCGTCGATGTCTCGGCGAAATTAAGTTTGCAACCTAATGTGTAGTAGGCAACTGTCTTGTTTTCAAATATATTCGTATCCGTCATTTTTCGGAAATTTAGCGCAAAGTTAATCAAAACTATTGTAATATCCGCATAATCATAGTCTGTAAATCCACGAACATTCGCAATACTACCCTGCAAATGTCCCTATCTTTGGGATATAATATTGGTAGAAAACGTATGCCGCCTTCTCGCAGGTACGGAATGTTTTTTATCTGAAATCGAAAACCAGCTTCATAATCAATTTGCCGCCGTGAATTTTTTGCGAGTTGTAAGAATAGGGTTTTGACTGCGGACCGAGATTTTCTGCTTTCCAAAACTTTGTGCCGATTGCGTTGATTCCATGCAGGAACGACAGGTCGCCTTCGGGATATTTCATTACCGTATTAGCCGGAAATTTTGGCTCCTGTGGCGTCAGCATACGTAGAAAAATATCGTTCGACAGTGCGTAAACGCGAAAATCAGGCGCATTATTAAGCTGTATATCAACTCTATATAGATTGGCGTGATAGCCTTTAAACTCAGGATATACAAATCCCGATTCGCCTGTTACGGTATTGTTGTACGCTTTTTCCCACAGACCGAAGCGGGCGCCTTTCATGCGGTTTTTATACACACGGTAAGGTCCGTCGCCCAGCCATTTCATGCCGGCAACATTCTGTTCCGGCAGCGTGAAGGTGACGCCGGTGAAAAGGCTGTTATTATCAGGCGAATAGCGCACTTCAAGCGAAAGCAGTCCACCGGAAATGATCCATTCAAAGCAGTCTCCGTTATCGAAAATGGCGGTAATCGTACTGTCTGAATACGTCACATCCTTGATGGCATGAGGACTGTTGAGTATAACCGGTCCGTCGGTCAGCGGAATAACGGCGCCGCCAACCGTTACGGATTTCAGCCGTCCGTTTGATTTGTCAAAAATAAATTTGCGGTTTCCCGACACAATCGCCAATTCGTCGCCGTTTCCCGACATTTTCGCAGCTTCGTCCGATTTGACTAAAAGTTGGGAAGCAGCCTTATTCAGCGCCCAGCTCCACGTGTTTAATTCGCGGTTATAAGGGTCTGTGATGCGTATTTCCAAGGCGTCGTACTGTTTCCAATCCTCCGGAAGCGGCGTTTTCAGCCTCCCTTTATCGCCGGGAGCCAGCAAAACAGGCTCAAGGCGTTTAAACGGCTCATCAACAGGATATTTGATATATCTATATTCAATGGTGCACTTGTTCAAATCGGTGTAATGATAGCGATTTTCGATTTGGAAAACGCCGTTGAACTCGTCGTTGATATACTTTTTTTCAAAAAACACCGGCGACCATATTTCTTTAATCGTATAGAAACTGCCCTCTTTTTCAAAATATGGTCCGAGAATGCCGTCGGGAGCATGATTTCCGTCGGAATCAAGCTCTCCGTTACGGTCTGTGCGTTCAACCGATTCGTCGGCAAACACCCACAGAAATCCGCCCGCGCAGAGCGGCTCATTCCACATCCGAAGCCAGTAGTCGTCGAGACCCGCGCCATGACCGCCATCGTAGAGACCGTGCAACAGCTCGGTCGGAAAGAAAACCTTGCGACGGCTGAAACCGTCGAGAGCAAGATAATCGTATCCGTTGTAATGGATCGTATTTGTCAGGTCGTAGTCCTGCCACGGATGAAGAACCTTGCGCTGTTGAATATCAAGTTCGGCAAAATCGTCATTTAGATTGTTGTTTTCGCCGCCTTCATTGCCGTTGTCCCACAAAATAATGCTCGGATGGTTTACGTCGCGCGCAATCATTTCCTCCAGCAGTTTGCGCCCTACGACGTCGTCATAAGACGGTTTCTGCCATGCAGTCAGTTCGTCGAGGACAAAAAGTCCGAGCGAATCGCAAACGTCGAGAAAACATACATCCGGTGGATAGTGCGACATGCGTACTGCGTTCATATTCATGTCTTTAATGAGATTTACGGCTTCGATAGCCAGCTCTTTCGACGAAGTGCGTCCGTATTTCGGATGGAAAGTATGACGGTCGACTCCTTTCATTTTGATGCGGCTGCCGTTGACATAAATGCCGTCGCTCTCGCGTACTTCTACTGTCCTGAAACCGAATTTCTGCTCGAAACGATGCTGTGCGCCGTTGCCTGTTTGCAAAACAAATTCGGCTACATAAAGATTGGGAAATTCGGTCGTCCAAGTATCGGGATTATCAACTTTCAAATGAAGCCGTAATGTCTTGTCCGTTAGCGGAAAAGATTCGCCCGCAACCTGTCTGCCGTCGGACGTCTTAATCGACACGGCAATATGTCCGTTTGCTTTACGGACGGAAGAAGTCCATACGTCGGCGTCAAAAGTTCCGTCGGCTTTGGCGTCGATAGCCACGCGCCGGATGTTGGAGAGCGGTTTGGCTTCCAAATAGACAGGACGGAAAATACCGCCGAAAATCCAAAAGTCAGCCTGCCGTTCTGCTTTACTAACTGATTCATTATCAGAATGTTTCTTGACTAAAACTTCCAGCTCGTTTTCTTTTCCGAATTGTAACAGTTTTGTTATATCATAGCTGAAGCGGTAGAATGCGCCCTGATGCACGGCTCCGGCTTGTTTTCCGTTCACTTTGACCAAAGCGTCGGTCATAACGCCTTCAAACACGATTTGAACATCCTTGCCTTTCCAAGAAGCGGGTAGGGTGAATTTATGGCGATAAAGACCGGTCTCGTTCACACGCTTCGAGAAATCGTCGTGTCCATAGTTGTAGCTGCCGAATCCCTGCTGCTCCCAGCACGACGGAACGGCAATCTTTGTCCATACGCTGCTTTTCATGCCGGCCGAGCAGAAAAAATCCCATTCAACTGTATGCCCGGCGTCTGCGCCCGACAACATAAGTATTTCCGTGTCAGCAGTTTGCGCAGCGATACGCCCTGCCAGTACAAATACGATTACAATAAGAAAAAAATGTTTCATAATTATTTAATGAATTAAAGATGAGTGCAAAAGTAATAAAAAAAACGAAAACAAACAAGTTACTCCC
>JAITPH010000186.1 GCA_031289515.1 Tannerella sp. | reverse complement strand
GACTTCGGCCGTCGTCGCATTGTAACGGTCGAGAATGTGGCGGATTAAGGATTCTTTTATCCGGTTGTCGTTGTAGAGGATTTCCTTTATTGTTACGGAGTTGTCGGAGGTTGGGGCGGCGAAGGCTATGCCTGCGGGATTGCCTTTGTCGAGGGCTACCCTGACTGTGCCGTTATCGTATTTCAAGTCGCGGACGGCTGTTTCTACGTCGTAGGAATTGTGCAGAATTGCAGAGTGACGCTCGCGCTGTTTGGTGTCGAAAAATGAAAAATAATCGCCGCCGCGGGAATCGGAATAATCAACAAACTCAAGGTCGGACGAATCAACAAACTCAAGGTCGGACGAAGGCGACAAACAGTCAGACGACAAGACATGTCCGTCAGGCAACAAACCGCCAGTCGTCAAGGCACGCCCGCCAACCGTCAATCCGTCGCGCGTATAAGTCTCCGCAGCACGGTATATTTCCTGCGTGAAGCCCGACTTTTTATATACCTCGAAAAGCCAAGCCTCGGCCGGAATGAGGAATGAATAAGCGAAGCCTTTCTGTCGCATAACGTTCAGCGCCGCCGCCATCAGTCCGGTCATCAATCCCTTTCCGCGTTCGGAAGGCAGCGTTGCGACGCCGCAGACATACGCCGCAGGCACGACCGAATCGCCGGTTTTCATCTCGCAGGGAACCATCTGGAGCATTGAAACTATTTCGCCGCCAAGCCGTATAACCAGCGTATTGTCCGGAACGTAAACGCGACTGAAAATCAACTCCGCATATTCGCCGGAATCGTGGAAAACGGTCTGCCAGAGAGCGGCAAGTTCAGCCTTGTCGCCCGCGACTGGATGTGAAACCGGAAAACTATCTCCTCTTGACGGCCGCATTCTTTTCGAGTAAAATTACAGGATTGTAGGAAAGTTTGGCTTGCCTCAGTCCGGAGATTCCAAGGTCTTCTTCCCTGTTGATATAAAGGAATCGCGAAGGTATCCGGGAGGCAAATTCCTGATTTATGACGCTGAAGATGCCGTCGTAACTGATATCCGCCTTTTCGACATGAATGCCGAAAGTATTGCCGTTGACAGGCGAGCCGTAAGTGAATGCCACGATTTTGCCGCCGACGACGATTGCGCCGCCCGTAAGTCCCAGTTCGTCGAAACGGTTCATCGCATAGCACATCGACCGCCTTTCGTGCGAGAGGTCTTCGACGTCGTTTCCGTCCCGGTTCGAGTTGTACCAGACCTGTTCAAGTTCCATGCACTCGGACACGATTTCCGGCGAAACCGGGACGTAGGAATAGTCGTACTGTTTCCTGAACTTGTTTATGTGATTGCGTTTGGGCTGAAACTTTTTGCCTTTCAGCTCGACCAGTTCCTCGCGAAGATAGATGTAGTCGAAATACTCGCGTTCGACGATATAGGTGAACTTATCCGGAAAGAGGCCGTTGAGCGTAACCTTCGCATCGGGCGTGACGCCGAGTATAAGCAGCGTGTAGCCCATCGATTCGGCATCGCTTTCGATGGTTTCGACGGCACGCTTCACGTCGCCGCTGCCGACCGGAAACATGTAGGCCAGATGCCTGTGTCCCTTTTGCTCGACATAAAAACGGATGTAGAGAAAGCCGTCGCTGACGGCAAAGGCGCTTTCGTAGAGGAAGCTCCAGCTGCACATGTTGGCGAAGGCGTAATCGCAGTTGAGACAGGAGCTGCCGGCGGTGCAGGCCACGATTGCCTCCCTGTCTGCCGGTGTGACCGGTTTGAATATAAGAGCCATTGTCAGATTGATTTATATACGTTATATTCCGACGTCCTGCCATTTGCCGCCGACGATTTCGCGGACGCTGCGGTAACCCGCTTCTGCGAGCAGCGCAAGCGTTTCCCGGCGTCCGTCGTTCACAAGGTCGGGATAGTGGCAGTCGGAATTGACCATTACGGAAATATTTCTTTTTCTCAGTTCCCCGAATGAATTTGTGTGCGGAAAGGTCTGTCCCTTCCGTCTTTTGTTCTTGCAGTTCACCTCGACGACAAGTTCCTTCTCGGCCGCCAGGTCGAGCAGTTCGAGGAACGGCTTGCGATACCAGCCGGCCTGAAGGTCGAAACCGGGATGGCGGCTGCCGTTCATGTATATCTTGTCGATATGCCCGACGATGTCGAAGCCGCCCGCCTCGATCATCCGCATCGACGACTCGAAGAAATGTCCGGTCATCAGCCGGACGCTTCCTTCATAATATCTGTCGATGCAGTCCTCGAAATCCGCGTAGTCGCCGTCGATGCAGGCCATGTTTTCCTCTTTCAGCGGCAGGCGGTAGGGCATGAAATGAATCGAGCCGATGCGATAGTCCAGCGGCAGCGAACGGAAAAACGGCAGGGAGGCATTGTACGTATCGTCGAGGTAATCGATTTCGAGACCGAGATAGATTTCTATCCTGTCGCGGTATTTCTCTTTCAGCCTGTTGATTTCGGCGACGTATTCGGGCATGTCCGACTTCGTCATGTTCCAGAAAGTCTCGAACGGAAGGGGCGAGTGCGACGAGAATCCGTAGGCGCGGAAGCCGTTGGCGACGGCAAAGCGGACGAAGTTTTCGGGATGGCTCCGTCCGTCGCAAAAGATGCAGTGACTGTGAAAATTACTGTCTTTCCCCATCAACGGCTTTTATGACGTTCAACTCCCTGCCGACCTTGACGAACGCGCCGATAGCCTTGTCGAGATGCGCCCTCTCGTGTCCGGCAGACAGCTGGACGCGGATGCGCGCCTGTTCTTTCGGCACTACCGGAAAATAAAATCCGGTCACGTAGATGCCTTCCGCCTGCATTCGCCGGGCAAATTCCTGCGAGAGCGCGGCGTCGTAGAGCATGACGGCGCAGATGGCGGACTGCGTCGGCTTGATGTCGAAACCGGCGGCCATCATTTCGCGGCAGAAGTATTTTACGTTTTCCATCAGCCGGGTATGCAGCGCGTCGCTTTCGTTCAGTATCTTGAACATTTCGATGCCTGCTCCGGCGAGGGCGGGCGCAAGCGAGTTGGAGAAGAGATACGGACGCGAGCGCTGGCGCAGCATGTCGATAATCTCCCGGTGTCCGGTCGTGAAGCCGCCCATTGCCCCGCCGAAGGACTTGCCGAGAGTGCCGGTGAAGATGTCTATCCTGCCGTACAGGTCGTACAGTTCGGCGACGCCGCGGCCTGTCGGGCCTACGACGCCGGCGGAATGCGATTCGTCGACCATGACGAGCGCGTCGTATTTCTCGGCAAGCCGGCAGATTTCGTCCATCGGCGCGACGTTGCCGTCCATCGAGAAGACGCCGTCCGTGGCGATGATTCGCAACCGTTGCGCCGAGGCTTCCCGGAGGCATTTTTCGAGTTCCGCCATGTCGGCGTTGGCGTAGCGGTAGCGTTTAGCCTTGCAGAGGCGGACGCCGTCGATAATCGAGGCATGGTTGAGGGCGTCCGAGATGATGGCGTCGTCTTCGGTGAGCAGCGGCTCGAACAGTCCGCCGTTGGCGTCGAAGCACGAGCCGTACAGTATGGCGTCGTCCGTCCGGAAATACTCCGAAACGGACGCTTCGAGCTGCTTGTGCAGGTCTTGCGTGCCGCAGATGAAGCGGACGGACGACATTCCGAAGCCGCGGCTGTCCATCGCCTTCCGCGCCGCCTCGACGAGCCGTTCGCTGTCCGACAGACCGAGATAGTTGTTGGCGCAGAAGTTCAGCAGTCCGTCGCCTTCGCCGACGCTTATTTCCGCCTTCTGCGGGCTTCCGATGATGCGTTCCCTTTTGTACAGTCCGAGGTTCTCGATGTTAGCCAGCTCGTCCTGAAGAATCTTTTGAAATTTTCCGTACATGTATTATAATGTTTAAAGTTTAAAATAATGTCGCAAAGGTAACGATTCCTTCCGAGAATCGAATACCGGCGGCGGAAAAATTTTGCGGCTGCCCGCGACATTCCGTCATGTCGACCGGAGCGAAGCGTAGTGGAGACATCTCGTGTGTAGTTAAACAGATGTCTCCACTACGCTTCGCTTCGGTCGACATGACACCCTTTCGTCATTCTTCCCGATTGTTTTAAAAATACGTTTCAACATGTTTTTGCTATTTTATTTTAATTAATATTGTGTTTAAACCTCGACTTGCTCCAGTATCTCCTTTAGCCGGTTTTCCAGCTCTTTTCCTCTTAAATTGACTGCAATGATTTTACCCGTCCTGTCGAGTATCAGTGTATTGGGGATTCCCTGAAAATGATATTTCGTACATTATACATATAGCAAACTTTGCCCTCATTCTCCATTCATTCAAAGTAAAGACAAAAATTGTGCGAAACGGAAAAATTGTCTACCTTTGCACCCTGAAAATTTAATTGATATTATATGAAAAAAATACTGGTAATAGGGTCTACGGGACAGATAGGGT
>JAITPH010000185.1 GCA_031289515.1 Tannerella sp. | reverse complement strand
TCATTGTATTTTTATTCATTTATAAAATATGCGCACAAAGGTACTTGCATTGTTTATAATGCAATTGTTTTTTGATTTTTTTTCCGAATCAGCGTTTTTTTTCGGTGGAGGCTTTGTTTGACGGACACGATAATTGTCAATTCAATCACGTCCTTTTTCGAGAAAATAAGGATATTCCGCGAAAAGTGCGTACATTTGCGTCTTAATGCAAACTTTTTATATCATGAAACTATCTTTGAAACTATCTTTATTTATCTTTACAGTTGCCGTATTATTAGCGTCTTGCAATGCGAACAGGCAGAAGGCGGAAAGAACGGTTTTTGCGGACGGCGAGTTCAAAACGTGGGCGGAAACGCCGCCAATGGGCTGGAACAGCTGGGACTGCTACGGTCCTACGGTCGAAGAACACGAGGTCAAAGCCAATGCCGACTATATGTCGGAAAACCTCAAACAGTCCGGATGGGAATACGTCGTTGTGGACATTCGCTGGTTTGTCGAGAACGACAAGGCCGGAGGCTACAACCAGACGGATCCGAGATACGTAATCGACGAATACGGACGATACCAGCCGGCTGTGAACCGTTTTCCGTCGGCGGCAAACAATAACGGATTCAAGTCGCTTGCCGACTACGTTCACTCGAAAGGGCTGAAATTCGGAATACACATAATGCGCGGCATACCGAAAGTCGCCGTAGAAAAGAAACTTCCGGTCAAGGGCGCGGAAGGCGTTACGGCAGACATGATTTACTCGACCGAACGGCAATGTCCGTGGTTGCGCGACAATTACACGATAACGGCAGACCGCGCCGGAGCGCAGGAATATTACAACTCCATTTTCGACATGTACGCGGACTGGGGCGTCGATGTCATTAAGGTTGACGACCTGTCGCAACCCTATCACAAAGCCGAAATCGAGCTGATCAGGAAAGCTATCGACAGGTGCGGGCGACCGATAGTCCTGAGTACGTCGCCGGGAGAAACGCCTGTTGAAGAAGCCGTACACGTCGGCAATAACGCAAATATGTGGCGCATGGTAGGCGATGTGTGGGACAAGTGGGACGACGTCACGCACCTTGTCGACGTCGCGGGCAAGTGGATTCCGTACATCAAACCCGGAACGTGGCCCGATTGCGACATGATACCGCTCGGACGCATTTCGATACGCGGCGAACGCGGCGCCGACCGCATGACGCGCCTTACCGAAGACGAGCAATATACGCTGATGACGCTCTTTACGATTCTGCGCTCGCCGCTGATGTTCGGCGGCGACTTGCCGAGCAACGACGGTTTTACGCTTTCGCTACTGACGAACGGCGAAGCGCTTAAAATGCACCGCGAAAGCTCCGATATACGCATGTACGACTATTCCGAGAATGAACGGGCGATAATAACATCCGAAAACGTGAATACCGGCGAAAAATATCTCGCAATATTCAATCTGTCGGACAAGGAAAAAGAAATACGCGTATCGCTGAAAGAGCTTCGCTACAACTTCAAAAGCGGCATTACAAATCTTTGGACAGGCGAAGTTTTGCCGCAGACGAATTATACCGTTTTCTCGCAGGAACTCCGTCCCCATGCCTGCAAACTTTATAAATACAACACATTATGAGAAGAATTATAACCGTATTCATATTCGCGTATTCCGTTTTCGCTCTGCAAGCGCAAAACGCGGCAACAGTCACGCACGCGCAGAAAATCAATCCTACAACCGTCGAAGTTCTGCTGTCCGACGGCAACCGCATGACATTCGATTTCTACGGCGACAACATTTTCCGCCTGTTCCGGGACGATTCGGGCAGAATCATTCGCGACCCCGAAGCCCGTCCCGACGCCGAGATTCTTGTCGACAACCCGCGCAAACACATTTCGGAACTGACGGTTGAAACGGACAACAATGCCATCAAGATTTCGACAGGCAGGATAGAAATCATTTTGAATAAAAACGCTCCGTTGCTGAAGGTTTTGAACAGGGAAACAGACCGCGCGGTTATCGAGGAAACCGCTCCGGCGCTGTTCGGGGACGGCAAAGTGACATTGACGCTGAAGGAGAATCCGGACGAATATTTCTACGGCGGCGGAGTTCAGAACGGACGCTTCTCGCATAAAGGCAAAGCCATCGCCATCGAAAACCGGAATAGCTGGACGGACGGCGGAGTAGCTTCGCCAAATCCGTTTTACTGGTCTACAAACGGATACGGGGTGATGTGGTACACGTTCAAAAAAGGAAAATACGATTTCGGCGCGGACGAAAAAGGCGCCGTAAAACTCTATCACGAGACGGATTATCTGGACGTTTTTTTTATGATAGACGACGGCGCAGTCGCCCTTCTGAACGATTTCTATCAACTGACAGGCAATCCCGCAATGCTGCCGAAATTTGCGTTGTATCAGGGTCATCTCAACGCCTATAACCGCGATTACTGGGCTGTCGATACTGCCGGAATACGGTTTGAGGACGGCAAACGGTACAGGGAAAGCCAGAAAGACAACGGCGGAATAAGGGAATCGCTCAACGGCGAGAATAACAACTATCAGTTCTCGGCCCGCGCCGTAATCGACCGTTACAGGAATAACGACATGCCTTTCGGCTGGCTTCTGCCGAACGACGGATATGGAGCGGGTTACGGACAAACGGCGACGCTGGACGGAAACATCGCCAACCTTCGCAGTCTCGCCGGTTACGCGCATGAAAACGGTGTCGAGATAGGTCTGTGGACGCAATCCGACCTTCATCCCAAGGAAGGCGTCGAGGCGCTCCTGCTTCGCGATTTGGTAAAAGAAGTCAGAGATGCGGGCGTAAGAGTGCTAAAGACCGACGTGGCATGGGTGGGAGCCGGTTATTCTTTCGGACTAAACGGCATTTCCGACGCTGCCCATATCATGAACTACTACGGCGGCGACGCCCGCCCTTTCATCATTTCACTCGACGGATGGGCGGGCACACAGCGTTATGCCGCTCTCTGGACCGGCGACCAGACCGGCGGAGTGTGGGAATATATCCGCTTTCATATTCCTACTTATATAGGCTCCGGTCTGTCGGGAAATCCCAATATCGCCTCCGATATGGACGGCATTTTCGGCGGAAAAAATCCGGTCGTCAATACGCGCGATTTTCAATGGAAGACGTTTACTCCAATGCAATTGAACATGGACGGATGGGGATCGAACGAGAAATATCCCCATGCGCTCGGTGAGCCTGCCGCGTCTATCAACCGCATGTATCTGAAACTCAAATCGACGCTTGTGCCGTATTCATACGCCACGGCAAACGAAGCTGTCGCCGGAAAGCCGGTTGTCAGAGCCGTTTTTCTTGAATATCCGAATGCTTTTACAATGGGCAAGGCGACGCAATACGAGTTCTTTTACGGTCCGTCTTTCCTGGTTGCGCCTGTTTACAGGGATACCAAATCCGACGGAAACGGAAATGATATTCGCAACAACATCTATCTGCCCGAAGGCACGTGGATTGACTATTTCACAGGCGAGAAATATGCGGGCGACCGCGTCATCAACAGCTTTGCCGCGCCTCTTTGGAAACTGCCGCTGTTTGTTAAAAACGGCGCGATTATTCCTGTCGCCAACCCGAATAACAATATTTCCGAAATAGACGGAAACCTTCGTATCTATGAGATGTATCCCGACGGTTACAGCTATTTCACGGAATATGACGACGACGGCAAAACCGAAGCCTACAAAACGGGTGAATGGGTTTCGACGCTGATAGAATCCGATGTCGACGCCAAAAACCGTCTCTCGGTAACCGTCCACCCTGCCGAAGGCTTTTTCACAGGGTTTGTGAGGGATAAAAAAACGGAATTTCGCATAAACGTGACGCGGATTCCTTCAAAAATAACGGCTAAAATCGGGAAGAACAAAATAAAACTTGCGGAAGCAGGCTCTGTCGAAGAGTTTAATGCTACGGACAACGTGATATTCTACGACAAAACGCCGAATCTAAACAGGTTTGCCACCAAGGGAAGCGACTTCGGGACCGTGGTCATTACGAAAAATCCGGTATTGTCGATTAAACTTGCTTCGTCCGATATTACCGCCGATTTCATAAGGCTTGACATCGACGGATTCCGCTTTGAGCCTGACGACAGTCAGCAGGTCAAAACAGGCGACTTGACGCCTCCCCCAAATGCCGCGATAAAGGATTTCAACGCGGAGGCTTATACTTTGAAACCGACATGGGACGCGGTCGCAAATGCCGATTACTACGAGATTGAATTTGACGGAATGTTATATTCGACAATCAGGGATACCTGCCTGCTGTTTGAGGATCTGGACGCCGAGACCGGATATTCCTTCAAAATTCGCTCGTCGAACAGGGACGGCTATTCCGACTGGGCGCAATTCGCTGCTACTACCAAGTCGAATCCGCTACAGTTTGCTATCGCCGGGATTGTGGGCGAATCGTCTGCCGAAACTCAGGGTCGCACGTTGCGCAGACTGTTCGATTTCGAGGAGACGGAGCTTTGGCACACAAAATATGACGTGAACGCACTGCCTTTCGACCTTACGATGGACTTGAAAACGATCGCCCAGCTTGATAAACTTCATTACATTCCCCGCGATAACGCGGGCAACGGAACTGTTTTGAAAGGTTCGGTATATTACAGTTACGACAAGGCTAACTGGACGGAATCGGGCGAATTTGAATGGAAAAGGGATAATGCCGTAAAGATATTCGAGTTTGCCGGCAAACCGACTGCACGTTATGTCAAGATGAATATTACCGATGCTGTCGGCGGATACGGCTCGGCTAAGGAGATATACGTTTTCAAAGCGCCTGAAACGGTTAGCTATCTTCCGGGCGACATCAACAACGACGGAAAAATCGACGAAAATGACCTGACTTCGTACCGGAACTATACCGGATTGCGCCTCGGAGATTCCGATTTTGAGGGATACATAAGTAACGGAGACCTCAACCGTAACGGACTTATCGATGCTTACGACATGTCTGTGGCGGCTACGCAACTGGGCGCTCAATTGGCTGTTCGACCGGGCGCTCCAGCGGCTGCTCCTGCGGGCGGCGGATTCGGGCGGTTTGAGGAGATTAGGGGCGCTGTCGGTTTGAGTGTTGCCAAACAGCTTTACAACGCCGGTGAAATTATCGAAATCAAGGTCAGGGGAACAGGGCTTGTGTCCGTCAATGCGCTGAGTTTTGCGTTGCCGTACAATCCGCAGGAATACGAGTTTGTCGGGATAGACGGCATTAATATGAAGGAGATGGAAAACATGACTAACGACCGCCTGCATACTAACGGCGAGAAAGCTCTGTATCCCGCATTTGTAAACATTGGGAATAAGGAAGCTATCGGTGGCGAAGGCGACGAGGATTTGTTTACAATCAAGTTCAAAGCAAAGAAAAAGCAACGTTTCAACCTGAAAGCAAAAGACGGATTCATCGTCGACAGGAGGCTTAACTTTATTCAATTGACAATGGACAATTGAGAATGGAAAAACAACTTCGGCGGTCGCCAATTGAGAAAGGACAATTAATAATGGATATATATAATGTACAATAGCCGTCATGTCGACCGGAGCGCAGCGTAGTGGAGACTTCTGCTATCCTACACACGAGATGTCTCCACTTCGGTCGACATGACGGACACCACCCCCGTCATGTCGACCGGAGCGCAGCGCTCCAATCGACACGCCACGCTCCCTAAACTTTCAATTTTCAATTAATTAATTCTCACTTTCTGCCCCACGCCGTTATTGATCGTTACGACATATATCCCGCCAAGCAGCTTTATTTCCGCCGTCCCAAGCGATATTACCGTATGTTGTTTTTGCAAAACGCCGTCCGTCGAGTAGATGCGTATTACGCTTCCCGACTTTGACGTTGTGACGTAAAGAATGTTTCCGGACGACCAGATTTTGTCTTCCGCGATTACTTCTTTTGTCTCCTTTTCGCGTCCGCTGACGAGGAAATTTGCGTAAAATGTCAGTTCGCCGGTCGAGCCTTTCGGAATATTGACCGTCGTCTGCGGCTCTTCGCCGTTTGAGCCTGTCCAGCCGACAAACACGTCGCCCGCCTTGTAAGGCGGCTCAAGTACGAGATTGCCCGTTTCTATCGTATACGTGGCGGGATTGGCCGACGGATTTTCGCATCCGTTCATATAATAATGTATCGGATAATCTATCAACTCGAAGTTTGCAGTTAGGGTGACGTCGCCGTAGACGGTCAGCGTGTCGTAGCTCATAATTCCGGAACGCGCCGGAACGATTGAGCCGCGAAGCGAGTAGTATCCGTCATGACTCCAGCCGGAGAAACGATACCCGTCATCGGGAGCGATAATAATTCCGGATCGTGGCGAAGTACTGTAATCGACGGCTTGCGGCGCGGCGTTGAATATCTGTCCTCCGGCAATGGCGGAGAAGGTTACGATACTGATTCCCGCGCCCTGATGATAAGTCGCGCTGTCGGTAACGATATTCAACGTATCGCTCACCGTAATCCATGCCCTGTTGACAAACATCGGTTGCGAAGCGCTGACGCCGGGTGCAGGCGTTGCCTCATAACTGACTGTTTGCGTCGCAAGAGGAGCAAGATCGGGAAATTCCCATGTAAGAACATGCCGGACGGGCGTACCGCCGGAAGTGACGCTAAGATACGGATCGGACATGCCTGTCTGATAATTCAGATATAACGGCAATGTGTCCGTAACAAACACGGTATCCGTAATCAGACTGGCATTAACGGCTGTAATGTCGTAACGGATATTGTCGCCGTAAAGAACGGAAACGGGATTTGCAAAAGTTCCGCTATTGCTAAATTCGTCGGGCGCACCCGGATTAAGCGTAGCCCGTTTCTTCATCATAAGCGACAATGCGGGATTGACGATGAACGTTACGCTGTCGCCGTAATCGCATTCGGGCTGTACGGGATAATCCGTGCCGTTGTCGTTGAAACGTACTACAAG
>JAITPH010000166.1 GCA_031289515.1 Tannerella sp. | reverse complement strand
AAACGAGCCGACTTCGTTCTCTTTTAAGGCTATGCCCTTGCCTCAAAGATATTGGGCGAATAACTGGGACGCCAAATGGTTTCTCTCGCCTGTTCCGGAGATAGAAATAAATAAAGGTTATGGTATGACTCAAAATCCGGGTTGGTAAACTTAATTATATAATATTATGTTGAAATTAATGAATAAATATATTATCGTCGCCGGTCTGAGTTTTTTATCGATGGCGGCATCAGCGCAGGAAAATACGGACAGCGCTTTTTACGATACGGACGTCAGCATCGGTTACAACCGGCACAGTTCGCTGAAAAATTCGCCGTATTCGGTGTCAAGTATTTCCGTAAGCGATATGCAATATTCGTCCGAGTTGGACATTCTGAAATCGTTGTACGGCAAGATTGCCGGTCTGGATGTTTATCAGGGATCGGGCATGTCGGCATGGAATTATGCAGGTCTAAGGTTACAGGGGCATGAGCCGCTCATCCTTGTCGACGGTTTTCCACGTTCGGCGGCAGCCCTGACCATGATCGAAATAGAATCCATAGACGTACTCACCGATGCGGCTTCGTCCGCTTTATATGGAGTAAGAGGCGCAAACGGCGTGATCAACATACGGACAAAGAAAGCCGTTTCGGGACCGTTAAAAGTTTCCGTCGGATACCGGTTTGGAATGAACTCGAAATTCAGGTCGCCCGATTTCGCCAATGCGCATACTTATGCTCAAAGCCTCAACACGGCTTACAGGTTGGACGGTTTTGCCGATGCGCGGTATAACGAAAAAGAGCTTCAGGCTTTCAGGGAAGGCAATTTTCCGTTTTCGTATCCGGATGTTGACTGGCAAAACGAAGTTTTAGGCGATTTCGGAAGCAATCACCAGCTGGACTTCTTAGTCACCGGCGGCAAAGAGCGATTCCGGTATCTGACCGCGCTTGTGTATTCATACGATTGCGCCATGCTCAAGCATACGAATGACGATTCGCGTTATACGACCAAACCCTTTGACGTCCGGTTAAATCTGCGTACCAACATAGAGATCGACATTACAAGCTCTACCCTTTTCAGTGTCAATCTGATGGGAAGGTTGCAGGAAATCAATTCCGCCATTAATCCGTCTTTGCTGTTTTCTTCGGTGTATAACACGCCGGCGGCAGCATTTCCGGTAAAAACGCAGGATGGAATTTTCGGCGGAAACAATATCTACGGTGAAAACAATCCGGTAGCTCTTGCCGGAAGTCTCGGATACAACAAGGATATTTACAGTACCCTGTTCGCCGATATGCGAATCAGGCAAGATCTCTCTTCATTCATTGAAGGCTTGTATGCCGATGTTGCCATTTCTTTTGATAATCGGGGCGTCCTGATGGAACAGGCAGGCAAATCTTACCGCTATCAGGATATTCGCCCTACGATGCACGGAGACGGTACGGTAACTATCAACCCTGTGACTTACGGAACGGAATCCGAGATATTGTGGCATGACAGCGGTTTGACAGGCGTCTATCTGAACAGCGATTTTCAGGCGCAGGCAGGTTACGACCGGACAATCAACTCTCATCGCATCGGCGGAAGCATCATCTACGACCAGCAGTCTTCTATGGTGAACGGACAAAACAATTCCATGAAGAGACAGTCGTTTATAGCCAATGCGTCATGGTCGTTTCGCGACAAATACATACTGAACGGCGTCTTTACATATTCGGGGTCGGCAGTGTTGCCTGCAAACGACCGGTATATAGCCTACCCTGCAATATCTGCGGCTTGGATTGTTTCAAATGAAGACTTTATGAGCCTTCCGTTTTTGAATTTTATGAAAATAAAAGCATCTTATGGACTGTCGGGATGGGACGGAAATACGCCTCACGATCTTGATTTGCAGAATTATATCTGGTCGGACGGATATTATTTCGGCGATAACGCATCATACGCCGACGGACAGCGCGAAGGCAACCTTGCCGTAGAAAATCTTACGCTTGAGAAGTCGAAAAAGGCTAATGTCGGCGTCGATCTCGGTTTGTTCGGCAACAGTTTGAATTTCTCTGCGGACTTTTTCTATAACAGGCGCAGTAACATACTGGTTAATTCATCCAATGCCGTATCTCAGATTATCGGCATCGGCGTGGGACAACTCAATGCGGGCGTTACCGACTATAAGGGCGTAGATTTATCGGCGGCATGGAACAACCGTACAGGCGATTTCAGCTATGGACTGTCGGGCGCTTTTTCCTTTGTCAGAAGTAAAATCATCAATTTGAACGAACAGTTTCAACAGTATGACTATCTGTATCATAAAGGAAACAGCGCTTCGCAGGTTTACGGACTTGAATGTATCGGTTTTTTCAACAATCAGGCGGAAATCAACAACAGTCCGGTTCAAACATTTTCGGTAGTTCGTCCGGGCGACGTAAAATACAAAGACCAGAACGGCGACAATGTGATTGACGACAACGATGCCGTAAAAATGTACCGTACAGGTATTCCCGAAGTATTTTACGGTTTTTCGCTGCAATTGGGATGGAAGAATTTCGGATTCACAGCCGATTTTCAGGGAGTGACAAACAGGACGGTTTCGTTGCTGGAAAGTCCTCTTTATCAACCGCTGGTAAATAACGGCAATATTTCCGATACTTTCCTTGACCGGGAAACGCCGTGGACGCCCGAAAATACTAAAAACGTCACCATGCCGCGCCTGACAACGCAATCCAACAGGAACAATTACGTAAACAGTTCGCTGTGGTATCGTAACGGCTCGTTTCTTAAATTGCGCAATATCTCGCTGAATTATGATTTCCCGCGTTCTGCAACCAAATTCGCAAACTGTCAATTGTTCCTGAGAGGAGCAAATCTGTTCAGTATTGACTACATCGGGTTTGCAGACCCCGAACAGTTGGGCGCCGGTTATCCCTCGCTGAGATCATATTGGGCAGGATTTAAAGTACAGTTCTAACTCGAAAAATAAAAGTAAAATGAAGAAGACAAGCATATTTTTTACCGTTTTCATTCCTTTGGCACTTACATCGTGTAACTTTCTGGATTTTGACGAGACAAGCCGGTTAACGACCAAAGAGGATATTTACAAATATTTCACATCGACGGAAAACCTTCTCAACGATGTATATGGGTATTTGCTTCAGGATTTGGGCGCTGTTTCCGGAGCCATGCGCGACTGCGCTTCCGACGATGCCGAATTTGCCCCGACCACAGCCGCCGTGCAGGATTTCACCAACGGAAGCTGGTCGGCGCTGAACACCCCCGACAGTCAATGGGGCTTGTATGCAGGAATACGCTCGGCGAATGCGTTTATTGCAAATATAGAGGAAGCCGATTTTTCGCGCTACGAATACGACAGCGATTATCGACTGATGATGACCAAGCTGAAATATTTTCCGTATGAAGCGCGATTGCTAAGGGCTTATTTTTTCTTTGAACTTGCGCGCAGGTACGGCGATATAGCCATGCCACAGTCCGTTTTGACCACTGAAGAAGCAAACAATATCGCTAAAACTCCGTTTCAGGACGTCATCCGGTGGATTGTACAAGAATGTGACGAAATCGCCCCCAATTTGCCGGTATCGTACAAAGGCATTACCGACCAGACCGGACGAATGACTAAAGGATTTGCCATGGCGTTGA
>JAITPH010000110.1 GCA_031289515.1 Tannerella sp. | reverse complement strand
GCGAGGAACGAAGCAATCCGACCCGTCTCGCAGGATTTGCAAATCCAATCAGACGGGAAGGCAGAGCACGCGCAAATCGGATTACATATCGAATGAACGGAGGAAATGCGGTGAATACTTCGTTTAATTGCCGCAAAAATACGGAGAATAATCCGTATATTTGCCGCAAAATTTATATGGAAATGACAAAATATATCTACCCGCACCGCAAGTTATTTGAGTGAAGGGACAGCTGCAACCGGGACTTTATAATCTTTCCAAAATCTGTTTCAAACGACCTGCATAATAAAACGGTATGTTGTACAATCGATATTTTTTGCCCGAAGGCAATGTGATTTCATCAACAGAAAATGCCTGCGACCAAACTCTTACGGCAATCACGGCAGGCGAATTGTCCATAAAAATCTGCAAAGATTTGAGTTTGGCATTATGTCCCGATTTGACTTCAACAGGAATTATTTGACTGTCTTTCTGAACAATAAAATCAGTTTCGGCGTCCGAGCCTTTTTTGTCGCGCACCCAGTATTTTCGTTTTGCGGAAACATTGTAATCGTTTGCAATAAGTTCCTGCGCTACAATTTGTTCGGCAATATCGCCGCGCCAGACGTCTAAAATATCTTTTGCCCAAAAGATTTCCTTTTGAATGTTGGCGGCATAATTAACCAAGCCGGTATCCACCCAAAGCAGTTTCGGCGAGCGTTTCAAATCGCTTACCGTCGGCAACGCCGTATTTGTCGTCGGATAAACAAGTTCCAAAAGCATTGTCTTTTCCAGCGTGCGAAACGCCTCGCTCATTTCACGCGCCTTGTACGAAGAGCCTGCAAAACTGCCCAATGTAATGCGCTGTGCCGCAAACTGCCAGCCTTCCTGCAAAATATATCTGATAATGTGTCGCGTCAGTTCGTTGCGGGCGTATTTTTCTACATCATCCCTGTAGCCCGCAAGCAACGTTTCGTAAATATCGTTCAATGAAACCAAATCTTTGTGCCGTGCATAATGCGCTATAATTTCAGGCATTCCGCCGATGAACGTAAAGGTGTTGAACAAATCCATCGCTTTCGAGTGCAAAACATCGGGAACAGCGCAATTTTGTATCGCTTTTGCGAGTTCCGTTTCGCCCAACGCACCCAAAAATTCATCAAAACCGCAAGGATGTACCGCCAAATATTCCACGCGCCCCACCGGAAACGAGATATGCGTATCTATCAAACTTTCGAGCAGCGAGCCGGCTGCAATGACATGAATTTCGGGAGCTTCTTCGTAAAAATACCGCAAACGCGCCACTGCCGCAGGCGAATTTTGTATTTCGTCGATAAACAGCAACGTGCGATTTCGCAGTCGCGGTTTGTTACAGTACAAATAAATTGCCGTCAACAAATCGTCTATCGACTTATCGGCGTCAAACAATGCTTTTGCCCGCTTGTCTTCGAGATTCAAATATAAATAAGCATCAAAATTTTCGGCAAACAGTTTAACAATAGTTGTTTTGCCCACCTGCCGCGAACCGCGCAAAACAAGTGGTTTGCGATTCTCCTTTTCAGCCCACGCCGCCAATTTTTCTAAAATATTCCGTCTAAACATACTGTTTTACGATTAAATTATTTACAATAAAGTTGCTCACGCTCGAAAATGTCTGCAAGCAGTCATTTTACGCTGCAAAGATACTGCTTTTGTTCCAAAGTAACGGTATATTTGTCAAGAAATTGTTCCAAAGTGACGGTCAAAAAGACTTGTTTTTGTTTCAAAGTGACGGTACATTTGGCAAGAAATTGTTTCAAAGTGATGGTCAAAAAGGCTTGTTTTTGTTCCAAAGTGACGGTCAAACTCTCGTCCGACGCCGGGTTGGCATGTTGCAAAAGCGCTCCAAGCCGTTGTAATACAGCCGGGTAATTCAAACAGTTACCGCAGCGGCAAAAGCATGCCTTCGGCGACGTCGTCGGTAGCGCACGTATTGCCTGTAAGGTAGTTCAGGATAGCAAAACCGAAGTCGAAGACAAAACCCGGACCGCGTCCTGTAATGACGTTATGATCTGTAACGACAGCGCTGTCGACAATGACGGCTTCCGTCAGTTCCGCTTCAAAGCCGGGATAGCAGGTAGCTTTTTTGCCTTTGAGCAGACCCAGACTGCCGAACACTCGCGGAGCGGCACAGATAGCCGCGATAAGTTTGCCTTTGCCGTAATGGTCGGCGACGGCGGCGCGCAAACCTTCGTGATTTTTAAGCGCCAGACTGCCCGGGCCGCCTCCCGGCAGAATTAAAGCGTCGTAATCCGCGTAATCAATATTTTCAAACAGCGCGTCGGCCGTGACAGGTATGCCGTGCGCGCCTGTTACGGTTTTTTCTTCCGTTACCGAGACGGTTACGGTTTCAATGTCTCCGCGTCGCAGTATGTCGATCGTTCCGACAGCTTCAATCTCTTCAAATCCGGTAGCTAAAAATACCAATGCTTTCATAGAGTTTCAATTTTTTGAAGTTAGTATATATTATATATGTACGTGATAGTGCCTTTTTGATTGTCGGAGCCTTTAATCTTATTGAATTTAGCCCGCTTTGCCGCTTCAATGGCATATTGGCGGGTAGACAGATCATCTATATTCGTACCCCGCCCAATATCGGCATAAATAACGTTTCCGGCCGGATCTACGGTAATGTCAAGCACGATTTTGCCTGATTCCTGACCGGTCCATTTCGGTCTCGGAAGACCGCCCTGGCCGATATATCTGCCGTCGAGGTCGAATCTGCCGAAACCGCCTGTCTTTGCGTCCGATTCGTTATCCTCCGTGTTGCCGAAAGGACTGCCCTGATTATCTGCCGCCGTTGCAGCCTCGCCTTGCCGGCTATCCTGCGATTTGCCCACGCTGAAAGCATTCGAGACGCGGTTGCTTATAGCTTCCTGTTGCTGTTTCTGCGCCGCTTCCTTCCGTTTACGCTCCGCGTCCTCCCTTTCCTTTTTCGCTTTAGCCTCGTCATCCTTGTTTTCCTTTTTATTCACTTTCTTGTCCGGAATCGCTACTGTTTCTTCTTCGTCTTGCGTGATAAGATCTTCTTTAGCCGTTTGTAGAGGTCTGGGAGCAGGTTGCGGCGGTATTTCTTCCTGTTTTGTTCTCGCCGAGTATTGCGGCTCCGAGACGCCTTCCGACGCCAAGAAATCGCCGAAGTTCACAAGGATACCGCTGTCTTCATTAGGTACAATCGTCCTTATGACGCTCAGATAGAGAAGCAGGAGCAACAGCAGATGCACTACGATCGTTCCGATTAAGGCTAAAATGTCGTCTTTGTCAAATTTCATTTCTTTATTTCTTTTTCGGGAGAACGTGTAGCGAGCACCATCTTGAATTTATTCTTGTTAGCGATGTTAATCACCTTGACAATTTCGCCGTAAGGCACTTTTTCATCGGCATAGAGAGCGACGTACATTTCAGGCTCCTGATTGTAGCGTTCTTGCAGGAACGTAGTAATATCGTCGAAGGACACTTGCTTTTCGCGCTGATTACCGTAAGCTACGTAGTAATTCAGGTCTTTGTCTATCGTCACCCGCGACTGCGGTTTGGCGGCAGTTTGTTTCTGCGCCTGCGGCAAAGTCAGCTTGATGGCATTAGGCACGACTACCGTAGAGGTAACCATGAAAAATATCAGCAACAGGAAGATGATATCGGTCATCGACGCCATGCTGAAATTCGCTGTTATTTTTGTTTTACGTTTTAGCGCCATGTTATTGTTTAATTCGCCGGTTCATTGAGTAAATCCATAAATTCCATAGTGCGAGCTTCCATGTTGTTCACCGCATTATCGACCTGTGAGACGAGGAAGTTGTAGCCGAACAGGGTCACTATGCCGACGACAAGACCGCCGACGGTAGTAACGAGCGCCTCGTATATACCGCCCGAAAGCACCGTCACATCGACGTTGGTACCTGCGTTTGCCATAGCGAAAAACGCCCTGACCATACCTGTAACAGTGCCGAGGAAGCCTATCATGGGCGCTCCGGAAGCGATGGTAGCAAGTATGGGAAAGCCTTTTTCGAGCTTGGCGACCTCGATATTTCCCACATTTTCGATTGCAACGAGTACGTCGTTCATGTTTCGCCCAAGACGCGAGATGCCTTTCTCTATCATGCGGGCGGAGGGATTTCTCGACTTGCGGCACAGATTGATTGCCGATTCGATTTTACCGTCGAGGATATAGTCCTTGATACGGTTCATAAAACTTTCATCGCTTTTGTTCGCGCGCCGGATTATGAGGAAACGCTGAATAAAGATGAAGATGGCGATGACGGACAATAGGAGTAGAACACCCATTATCCAACCGCCTTTCATGCCAAGGTCGATAATGTTCATTTGAGCTTCCGTCGGTATTGTTTCGGGTATCGTTTCCGTCAACACCGGCGGCGCGCCTGCAGCTCTGTCGGCTGCCGAAGAGCCTGCTTGTTGTAGTAATAATAAAACGTTCATGTTCAGTATAATATTAATAAGTTATTTCTTTTTGAGACATTCCCTGTACATTGCAACAGTCTTTTCGAGACCGTAGTACAATGCGTCGCAGATAAGAGCGTGACCGATCGAGACTTCGTCGATAGACGGAATTGTTTCCGCGAAGTACTCAAGGTTTACGAGGCTCAAGTCATGGCCGGCGTTCACTCCCAAGCCCAGACTTTTTACGAGTTTGGCGGCTTCAATAAAGGGCTTTATTGCTTCTTCCCTGTTTTGAAGATATTGTTCCGCGTACGGTCCGGTATAAAGTTCGACGCGGTCTGTTCTCGTTTTGGCGGCAAACTCGATGTTCCGGAGGTCGGTATCTACAAAGATCGAAGTACGGATATTTTTCGAGGCGAAAAGTTCGACTATGTCCGTCAGTTTGTCAAGGTTTGCTTCGGCGTCCCAGCCTTTGTTCGACGTAAGAGCGTCGGGCGCGTCGGGGACAAGCGTTACTTGCGTTGGTCTGACTTTCATCACGAGGTCGATAAAATCCCGGCTCGGATAGCCTTCGATGTTTAATTCGGTCTTAATCAGAGGTCTGACGTCGAAAACGTCGCTGTATCTGATATGCCGTTCGTCGGGGCGCGGGTGAACGGTGATGCCTTGCGCGCCGAACAACTCGCAATCTTGCGCAACTTTCTTTAAATCAGGGATATTACCGCCCCTTGAATTACGAATGGTTGCAATTTTATTTATATTTACGCTTAAATTTATCATCTTAAAAACTATTATTATAACACTTTCTTATAACTTTGCAGCAAAAAAACAAGCGCAAATATACGAGAAATAACTGAAATAACAGAATAAAAGTCACAAAAATAATCAAGAATGATGAGAATAGGAGTTTTTGGCAACAATTGCAATGAAGAAAAGTTGCGTCTAATAAAGGGACTGTTCGACAAACTCAACAGTTTGGGAGCGAATGTTTACGTGCAGTCGTCTTTTCATGATTTCCTGACCAGCGAGTTCGGATACAAACCCCAAATGTCCGGAGTTATAGAAGGCGAGACATTCGACATAGACATAGCGTTAAGCGTCGGCGGCGACGGCACGTTTTTGCGCACGGCGTTGCAGATAGACAAGCAGAACATCCCGATATTGGGCATCAATACAGGACGTTTGGGTTTTCTTGCGGATGTGAACGGCAGTCAGATCGACGAGACTCTGGATGAGATATTCCGGGGCGACTACAAGATAGAAGAACGCTCGCTGCTGCGGCTGCATACCGACGAGCGCGTTTTCAGCAGCTTCAATTATGCGCTCAACGAAGTGGCGATACTCAAGCGCGACGCTTCGTCGATGATAACGATTCACACGTATCTGAACGGCGACTACCTGACGTCGTATCAGGCTGACGGACTGGTAATTGCCACTCCGACCGGGTCTACGGCTTACTCGATGAGCGTTAACGGCCCGATACTGTTACCGCAAAATGCGAACTTCATTCTCAGTCCGGTTGCGCCACATTCTCTCAATGTACGCCCAATTGTCATCCCGGATGACTACAAAATTATGTTAAACGTCGAAAGTCGCACAAATTCGTTCCTTGTTTCGCTGGATGGACGTTCCGAAGATTTTCCCGTCGGTATTACGCTGAATATCAGCAAGGCTAATTTCACAACTCGCGTAATTAAGCGATTTAATCAGACTTTTTACCAGACTTTGAGAGAGAAATTGATGTGGGGCGCAGACGTCAGAAGTTAAACTTTCTTAAATTGAAAAACTTTTCTGTCGAAAAATTATGTCGAATAACATAAATGCCTTACCTTTGCATCGTGTTTTTCATGGTATTAGATTTAAGGTTAACAATTAAGATTGTGGTTGTCGTGAGACAACCTTTTCTTTTTTATATAGGTCTGTAACGTTCCCGCACATCATTTCCCGAAGAAATTGGCAAAGAAAAGTATCTGATATTCAATCGAATTAGCCCAATAATTCCCATTGTGAGCGCCCGGTCGGGTGATATAGTCGTGACTGATATTCCGGTAGAGCAGTTCGCGATGCAACGCTTCGTTCACCTGATAAAAGAAGTCCGACGTACCGCAGTCGATTATGATTGCGAGAGACGGTTTTATGAGATGTAACTGCTTGATTACGGTGTGGTTATCCCACTGTTCGCTATTGTCGCGATAGTTGCCGAGCGCATCTTTCATGTCCCAGTTGTCGGGAAATGGCCGGATATCGACGCCGCCGCTTGTCGAGCCGCAAGCTCCGAAAACATTCTGATTGCGGATGCCGAGCCACAATCCGCCGTGACCGCCCATGCTCAAACCGGTGACCGCCCTACCCGACTTGTCTTTTTTTGTCTTGTAGTTCTTGTCGATGTATCCGACCAACTCTTTTGCCACGTAAGTTTCGTACTTCGATTCCGGATTGGCGGGACTGTCCCAATACCACGAATTTTTACCGTCCGGGCAGACGATTATCATTCCGTATTGAGTGGCGAGTTGCGGCAGTTCTGGCTTCAGTTGCAGCCACGAGTTATGATTTCCGCCATATCCGTGAAGCAGATACAGTACGGACAGATTGCTTTTGCTCTCGTAATCGGCGGGCAGGATCACGATGTTCTTCACTTTTACATTCATCGAAGCGCTCAACACCTCAATGGTGTCGATTTGCTTGGCATACAGGCTTATACAAGCCAAAAAGGTCGCTGATAACAATAAAATTCGTTTCATAAAAAGACGTTTTAAGGGTTTAAAAACTCCGCCAAAAGTAAGAAAAATAATGCGATTAAAAAAAAAATACGTATAAATCTGTTTTGCGATGAAAAAAAAGCCTATCTTTGCACCTTGAAAAAAAAGTAAGATTATAAAATTAATAACATAAATGTATAAAAATCAATGCAAAACAAAGGATTTGTAAGAGTGTTCGCATTGTTGCTGGCATTAGTCTGTATATTCTACCTGTCGTTTTCGTTCGTGACAAGCAGATACAACAGAGATGCAGCAGCTTATGCAAACGGAGATTCGGCAAAAGAGAGTTATTATCTGGATTCATTATCCAACAAGACCGTATGGTTGGGCTATACATTGAAGCAATGTAGAGAGAATGAAATAACCTTGGGTCTTGACTTAAAGGGCGGTATGAATGTTATCCTTGAACTGAACGTTGCCGACGTTATTCGTTCATTGTCAAACAATAACAAAGACGCCAACTTCAACAAGGCGCTCGGCAACGCTTATGCACGCCAGTCGACGAGCCAGAGAGGATTTATCGACCTGTTCGTCGAGGAGTACAGAAAAATTGATCCGGGAGCGCGTTTGTCCGCTATTTTCAGCACATTCGAGCTGAAAGAGAAAATTACGCCCCAAAGCGCCGATGAAGTAGTATTAGCCGTATTGCGCACAGAGCTTCAGAGCGCAATAGACAATTCGTTCAACGTGCTTCGTACACGTATCGACCGCTTCGGCGTTGTATCTCCCAATATTCAACGGCTTGAGACGGACGGACGCATACTTGTGGAGTTGCCCGGCGTGAAAGAGCCTGAGCGCGTGCGCAAATTGCTTCAGGGCAGCGCTAATCTCGAATTTTGGGAAACGTATAATTTAACCGAGTTGTACCAGCAATTAAGCGAAGCCGACGCCGTGCTCGCAAGCATGTTGGAGGCCGAGACGGCAACTGCCGCCGAAAATGAAACCGCCGCGACAGAGACGACTGCCGCCGACGATTTGCTCGCCGCAGCCAAGCCGCTTGAAGATGCCGCAAAACTGCTTGAAGATTCAATCAAGGGCGAGGCTTCGGAAGTAGATTCATTATTGAAGCAGTTGGGCGATGACGACAAAGATGTTACCCAGACTCCGGAAGACGTCTCGAAACAGCATCCGCTGTTCTCGCTGCTTGCTATTAACTCGTATAACGGTCAGCTCGTTCCGGGTCCGGTAGTAGGCATCGCAGACAGAAAGGATATGATTAAAATAGACAGCCTGCTCAATGTGCGACAAGTCAAGGAAATACTTCCGAACAACGTCAAATTCCGCTGGGCTGTGAAATCGCGCGACAAGGAAAACGAGCAGTATTTCGAGTTGTATGCCTTGAAAGTGACCAACCGCGACGGCTCGCCAGCCTTGAGCGGCGACGTTGTCACCGATGCAAACGCCGACTTTTCGCAGGATATGATGTCACATGCGGAGCAGGTCGTAAGCATGAGCATGAACGCCGAAGGAGCCAAGGCTTGGGCGCGTCTGACGAAAGATAACATAGGCAATTGCGTAGCGATTGTCCTTGACAATCTCGTATACTCCGCTCCGACGGTTAATGACGAGATTACAGGCGGACAGTCGCGAATTTCGGGACAGTTCTCCGTCGAAGAGGCGAAAGACCTTGCAAACGTACTGAAATCGGGTAAGATGGCTGCTTCCGTGAATATCGTGCATGAAGACATAGTCGGTCCATCACTCGGACAGGAAGCTATCAACGCCGGCGTTATTTCGTTCATTGTTGCATTAATACTGTTGATGGCATACATGTGCGCTATTTACGGTCTGATTCCGGGTATGATAGCAAACGGCGCATTGATAGTAAATATATTCTTCACTCTCGGCGTACTTGCTTCATTTAAGGCGGTATTGACGTTGCCGGGTATTGCCGGTATGGTGCTTACGCTCGGTATGGCGGTCGACGCTAACGTATTAATATATGAACGCGCGAAGGAAGAACTGAGGGCAGGCAAGCAGCTTGCGAGGGCAATATCCGAAGGTTACAGCAATGCTTTCTCGGCTATCTTCGACTCCAACCTCACAACCATGATTACAGGTATTGTGCTGTTTGTTTTCGGAACAGGGCCTATCAAGGGATTTGCATGGACGCTGCTTATCGGTCTGTCGGCTTCGTTCCTGACATCCGTGTTCCTGACACGCTTGGTATACGAATGGCTGATAGCGAAAAATAAAGTAAAAAACCTGACGTTCATTACAAACGTATCGAAGGGATTCCTGACCAATACCGGTTTCGATTTTCTAAGTTGGCGCAAGAAAGGTTATATAATACCGGCGATTATCGTAATGGCGGGCGCCGTCTCGTTCGCGACGATAGGACTTAATTCGGGAATCGACTTCACCGGAGGCAGGAACTATGTGATACAATTCGACCGGGAGGTAAGCACAGACGATATTCGCGTTTCGCTCGACGAACAGCTGGACGGATTCGTAAGCGTTATAACCATCGGAACAGGAAATCAGGTGCGCGTATCTACCAACTATAAGATAACGGACAACGACCCGACCGTCGACGAAGAAATCAGCGGCAAGTTGTTTGACGGATTGAAAGAATACCTTCCGGAAAACGTAACATTGAACAACTTCACCGAGAACTATATTCAGAGTTCGCAGAAAGTGGGGCCGAGTATGGCGGACGATATAAAGAACAGCGCTATAATGGCGGTCATTTTTGCAATGATCTGTATGGCGCTGTACATATTGATTCGTTTCCGCGACGTTGCTTTTTCGGTTGGCGTTTTCGTCTCGGTGCTTGCCACGACGTTGTGCATCATTGCTTTCTATACGTTGTTGTGGAAGGTTTTGCCATTCTCGATGGAGGTAGACCAGACGTTTATAGCGGCTATTCTGACCGTCATCGGTTATTCTCTTAACGATACCGTGGTCGTGTTCGACCGTATACGCGAAACGATAAGGAATTATCCGAAACGCGACCGTCATCAGGTCATTAACGACGCATTAAACTCGACGTTGGCTCGTACGTTCAACACGTCTATATCGACGTTCATCGTCGTATTAATCATATTCTTACTCGGCGGCGCTACAATCCGCAGCTTTACTTTCGCAATTATGCTCGGCGTGATTGTCGGAACGTATTCGACGCTGTTTGTTGCCACTCCGCTGGCTTATGAGATACAAAAACGCAGAATAGCAAAGAAAAGCGCAGCAGCCGAGACTGCCGTGCAACAAAATAAAACGAAAACGAAAACTAAAAATTGAAATTGGATTGAAATTGGATTGAAATTGTTTCATTAACTGATTTAGATTTGATATATTGATACTGGATGCAGACGCCGCGATGGCGTCTGTTTTCTTTTTATACCGACATGTTGTCCTAACATCCTGTCATGTCGACCGAAGCATAGCGAGGAACAATATGCGTTTCGGGTATCCGTTAATAGATATACGTCCACCATTAGAATTTTTAAAGTCATGAAAGTGAAAGAAGAAAAGAAAAAAGAGAAAACATTCGACACGGTCGCATTTTTCCGTGATGTAAAGGAACGGATGGCGAAAGCCGCCGAAGGAATGACCTTGCAGGAAAAACGCGAGTATTGGCAAAAAATGAGCGACGGCAAAATAGAATTGGCGTAGTCCCTCTTCGTTCCTCGCAACAACGAGTTAAATGACATGCTCAACGCGCGCGACAACATTTTCGGCTAAACGGCGGAACGCGACGCCGGTCAATGTATCGGGATTTAATGCCGACGGACGTCCGGAATCGCCGCTTTCGCATATACTTTGTACTATCGGTATCTGACCTAAAAGCGGTATGTTCAACTCTTCCGCCAATCGTCGGCAGCCATCCTTTCCGAATATGAAATACCTGTTTTCAGGCAACTCGGCAGGCGTAAACCACGCCATATTTTCAATCAGACCGAGTACCGGCACATTGACCTTATCGCCGGTAAACATGCTTATTCCTTTACGAGCATCGGCAAGAGCCACTTCCTGAGGCGTGCTCACCACGACTGCGCCGGTTACCTTGAGCGTCTGAACAAGCGTCAGATGGATGTCGCTCGTTCCGGGCGGCAGGTCGACAAGCAGATAGTCGAGTTCACCCCAGTTGCCTTCGCCGATAAGCTGTTTCAGCGCATTACTCGCCATAGCTCCGCGCCAGACGACGGCGTCGTTTCTGTCCACAAAAAAGCCCAACGACAGAAGTTTCACCCCATAATTTTCAGCCGGTTGAATCATGTCGCGACCGGATATTTTGACGAGGGCAGGTCTGGCATCTTCGAGATTAAACATTTTCGGCTGCGAGGGACCGTAAATATCGGCGTCGAGCAGCCCTACCCTGTAACCCATACCGGCAAACGCCACAGCCAGATTAGCCGAAACGGTGCTTTTGCCCACGCCTCCCTTGCCGGACGCCACGGCGATGATATTTTTTACTCCCGGCAGCAGCTTTTCAGGCTCCGGACGCGCTTCCTGCAATGATTTTACGGAAATATTGCCCTTGATTTCGATTTCCGGCGAGACATAAGTCTGTACGGCAGCCTCGGCCGCTTTGACAACCGACTTGATGAACGGATCGTTGCGCTTCCCGAAGACAAGAGAGAAAGAAACCCTGTTCCCCTCGATTCGTATATCGTCTTCCACCATTCCGGATTCCACGATATTCTTTCCCGTGCCCGGATAATGCACCTTTTCTAATGCTTCGAGTATTAATTTGGGATATAAAGCCATATTGATCGAATGTTTTAAGAGTCGCTTCGCCGACTGCGGTTAAAGCTCCGGTACGGATCAGGCTCGATTTCGATGTCCGGCTCGACAAGCGCCTGACCTTTTGCGGGCGAGAAACGCATATATTTAATGTCAAGACCGCGATCGAGCCATTGCTGCTCGTAGTATGTCCGGATGGACAGAATTTCGTCGGCAAGCCCCGATTTGTAGAGGTCGTCCGTACAGACCTGAACAGTGAAGCCGTTTAATTTTGTCAGCGCTTTCGTGTATGTAAACAGGAAATTGCTGTCGGTTTTGAGATGTATCAAGCCGTTTTCCTTCAGTATATCCGCGTAAACGGACATAAAGCGGGCGCTTGTAAGGCGTTTGTTCACCTTCTTCATTTGCGGGTCGGGGAAGGTGAGCCAAATCTCCGAAACCTCGCCCGGCGCGAAAAATTCCGCAATCAGTTCGATGCTTGTTCGCAGAAAAACGACATTATACAAGTCCTTGTCAATCGCTTCCTTCGCGCCTGCCCATATTCGAGCGCCCTTTATATCCAGTCCGATAAAATTCTTGTCCGGATAAAGGCCGCCCAGCCCGACGGTATACTCGCCGCGTCCGCAGCCGAGTTCGAGCGCCAGAGGATGATCGTTGCCGAATACGTCCCGATTCCAGCGTCCCCTGATCGGACACCCGCCTTCGGACTGCAAAATGGCGTAAGGATACTGGAAAACATTCGGAAAGTCCAGCATCTCGTCGAATTTTTGTAATTTGTTTTTACTCATGACAATTTTTTTTTGACATCGCAAAAGTAGAAAAAAATCGCGAAAAACCGCATGAAAACTTGAAGTTATATACGTCGATAATTGATAGTCGCAAAAAAAATATCTTTTTTCAGAAAAAAAATATCGTTTTTCGATAAAAATATTTGGCGGTGAAAAAAATTATGCTTTCCTTTGCACATCGATAATCGATAAAAATTATTCGACAAACAAGAATTACCGTTTAATATATGCACGAATGAAAAAGAGACTGAACTTAATTACGCTGATTATTGGAATTGCTGCCGGAATCAGCATTTGGAGCAGCATGAGAGATCCCGCTTTTATGGAAGGTTACAAAGACGGACGCATTTACTCCGAGAATGAAGAATTTGAAGGAGCTGCGCCGTTAGTACTGATGCTCAACTCGAAAAAGTCTGCCGCGATGCCTGAAAAGATATTCAACATCAAGACAGGCGAATGGATACCGGTGCGGATGCTGGAAGCCATTGTGAGCGTGCCGGTGCACGAACATTATGCAAGTTATTTGATTTTGACTATCTCCGTCGTAATTTTTTTCATCACCGGCTTTCTGATGATAGTATTCAATTTCGCCAAGATGATAATATCGGTAAACAAGTCCGTGATATTCGACTGGATTAACGTTAAGCGGCTTCGCCGGATCGGGATAGGATTCATATTGCTGTTTGCCGTTTCGGCCGGATACGAATACTACTATAATCATCTTGTGCGAAACATGATAGATTTGGAGAACTATAATATAGTCACGTCCTCGTTATACGGAAATTATCTGATATTCGGAATGACGGCAATCCTGCTGGGCGAGATATTCGCGGTCGGATTGCGGCTAAAAGAGGAACAGGACCTGACCGTCTAACAATAAAGATGATACTTATGTCGATAATAGTAAATTTGGATGTAATGATGGCAAGACGGAAGATACAGCTTAACGAGTTGGCCGAGCGCGTCGATATTACCCCCGCCAATCTTTCGATACTGAAGACAGGCAAGGCGAAAGCGATGCGTTTCACAACGCTTGAAGCGATTTGCAAGGAGCTGGACTGCCAGCCCGGAGATATTCTCGAATACAAAAATGACTAAATATTGGTATTTATAAACAATTTAAACTATGTAATTATGAAGAGTTTTTTTAAGATTTTTTTTGCTGCGCTGTTGGCAGTATTGGCAGGATCGATTATCTATTCGATCATAGGGTTTGTAGTGTTTGCAGGGATAATTGGCGGCGTGTCAAGCTCGCCGACCTACATTTTGAAGGACAAGACCGTTTTGAAGATTGACTTGAGCGGCAGTCTGAACGAGAGAAAAGTGGACAGTCCGCTCAGTTCGCTGACCGGCGAGAGTTCCATTGGAATTGACGATTTGCTTTCAGCCATCAAAAAAGCAGGCGAAAACGAGTTCGTGAAGGGCATTTATATCAAGAGCGGCAGCCTGAGTACCGGCTTCGCAAGCCTTGAGCCTGTACGCAAGGCGTTGCTCGACTTCAAAACGAGCGGCAAGTTTATCGTTTCTTACGGCGACAGCTATGGACAGGGAGCGTATTATCTGGCTTCCGTAGCCGACAACATCATTCTGAATCCGAAAGGCAGTCTGGATTTTTCCGGAATAAGCGGGCGTTTCATGTCTGTTCGCGGAGCGTATGAAAAGATGGGCGTCAAATATCAGGTGTACAAGGTCGGGACGTTCAAGTCCGCCGTAGAGCCTTACATTCAGGACAAGATGAGCGACGCCAACCGCGAGCAGATGTCTTCGTTCGTCGGCGACATCTGGTCGCATATCCTGACGAATATTTCCGAAAGCCGCAATCTGTCCGTCGAAACGCTTAATGCCTACGCCGACAAGTGCCTTTCGTTTATCGAAGCGGATTCGTTAGTGGAATTGGGCATGATCGACAAGCTGCTATACACGCCCGATGTGGAGAAATATTTGAAGGAATTGACCGAAACAGGGGAAAAAGAGGACTTGAACATGGCTTCGGTAAGCGACATGAAAAGCGTAATCGACAAAGACAGGAAAAAGAGCAAGGACAAAATAGCCGTGCTCTATGCCGAAGGCAGCATCGTAGGCGACGACGCGGGCGATTCTTTCCTTTCGGGAAGCGTGATTACCGCAAAAGAATACGTGAAAGAGCTTGAAAAGCTGAAAAACGACGAGGACGTGAAAGCCGTCGTATTCCGCGTCAATTCGGGCGGCGGCAGCGCTTATGCCTCCGAACAGATATGGAATGCCGTATCGGAATTGAAGAAAGTCAAGCCGATCGTTGTGTCGATGGGCGATTACGCGGCATCGGGCGGATATTATATTTCGTGCGCCGCCACAAGCATTGTCGCCGAGCCGACCACGCTTACAGGCTCTATCGGAATATTTGCTCTGATACCGCAGGGCGAGGAACTGGCAAAGAAAATGGGCGTTTCGTTCGACGAAGTAAAGACAAACAAACACAGCACATTCGGAGGAGCGTCGTTCGGTATTCCGTTGTTGATCTCGGCGATGTCGAGACCGATGACGAGCGATGAATCTGCCATGTTGCAAAAATATATCGAAACCGGATACGATTTGTTCATATCTCGTTGCGCGGATGGACGCTCGATGACCAAGGAGGAAATCGACGCCATAGGTCAGGGACGTGTCTGGACAGGCGCACAGGCTTTGAATATCGGACTTGTAGACCGTCTGGGAAGCCTCGACGACGCTGTCGTTTTAGCAGCCGAAGCAGCCGGTATCGAAGACTACAAGTTGCGGTCATATCCGGTACAGGAAGATTTCATAACGAAGTTGCTCAAAGGCTCGTTTAAAGAGACAAAACTCAAGATGCTGAAATTTGCCGTAAACGAAGACGACTACAAAGAGCAAATACTGATAAAAGCAATGAATGCGACAGAAATTTGCGTCGCCGAAATGCCTGAGCGCGTTTCGTTCTGATGCCTGAGCGCGTTTCGTTCTGACGCTTCAATAATTGACAATTGACAATTATGTCGTCTACGCTTGCCGTCATTGCGAGGTACGAAGCAATCCAGCGCCCTGTATATTTCTGGATTGCTTCGTCCCTCGCAATGACGCAAGCGACGAAATGACGGATACTGCCGCAATAACGGATACCTTCAATGATTGACAATTGACTGTTGAGATTGACGGTCGTCATTGCGAGGCACGAAGCAATCCGGCGCCCTGTATATCTACTGGATTGAATCGAGACACGCAATGACGCCACCGACCCACAGAAGCATACTGCCCAT
>JAITPH010000073.1 GCA_031289515.1 Tannerella sp. | reverse complement strand
TATCCAACTGCTTCTGAGGCGGAATTTTGTTGAAGCAACCGCCGCAGGCATCGCGTTCGATATTTACTACCGCCAAGCCGTTACGAGCGCCCTTACGGATACGTTTGAAGGCGTTTAGCAGTCGCGATTCGATTTTTTCTTCAAGTCCTTTCACCTTTTCGCGCAGTTTTTCCTCTTCCTGACGTGTTTCGGCTATTATCTCCTGAAGCTCTTTCTTCTTCTGGTCGAGATCCATCTTGCGTCCTTCCAGCATCTCTTTGCTGCCCGAAATGCTATCATTCTTGAGCTTTATGACGGCCTTGAACTCTTTTATCTTCTTCTCCGACAATTCTACTTCAAGCTCCTGAAATTCAACTTCTTTCGACAAGTTATCAAACTCACGGTTGTTGCGCACCTGCTCCAGCTGACTTTTGTACTTTTCGACAAGCAACTTCGATTCCGAAATCCTGTTTTTCTGCACCATGACATGGTTTTCGATGTCCTGTATTTCCGCATGAAATTTATCCAAGCGGGTTTTCAGACCGGCAATCTCGTCTTCAAGGTCTTGCACCTCAAGGGGGAGTTCGCCGCGCAGGGTCTTTATCTTGTCAATCTCGGAAATTACCATCTGAAGATTATAGAGCATATACAACTTCTCTTCAACGGTAAAATCCTTGTTTTCAGCATCCTTAGAAACGCGTACTTCGATTATGTCGTCGTCGTATCCGAAGTCTTTATCATCTCTTTTTTCGGCGGCAACCTTCTTTTTTGAAGATGCTTTCTTTACTTTTTCTTCTCTTTTTGCAGCCGACACCGATTTAATCTCTATGATTTCTTTTTTTGCCGTTGGCTTAATTTCTACAATATCCGCTTTTTTTGTTGCTTTCACGGATTCTTTCTTATCCGCTTTCACAGTCTTGTCAGCTTTTAAAGCATCTTTCTTATCCGCTTTTACAGATTCTTTCTTGTCAGCTTTTACAGCATCTTTCTTATTTGCTTTTACAGTCTCTTTCTTGTCTGCTTTTACAGTTTTTTTCTTATCTGCTTTGGCTTCTATCTTTTTTGCCATGCTTATAAATATTTAATAGGGTTTGAATTTACTACCGAATTTTGCACCGCAAAGGTAGGGAATTTTTTTGAAATAACGGCAAAGAATAAATCTTTTGTGCAAATTTCACTTTCATAATGACCTGTTACGGCGAGTAAAATCTTGTTTTCCACGTCGTAAAAGTCATTGTATTTGGCTTCTCCGGTGATGAAAATGTCGGCTTCCGCCGCGATAGCGTCGTTTATCAGAAACGAGCCGCTGCCGCCGCATATAGCAACCGTCCGCAGTTTGCGTCCTGTTAGCGGCGAATATTTCAGACATTCGACGTTGAGCACATCCTTTACACGCTGCAGGAATATCAGTTCGTCTTCCCATTCGGGCAGGATGCCTATGACGCCGCTTCCTGTCGTTTTCCATTCGTTTTCGAGCCGGTACAGGTCGTAAGCAGGCTCTTCGTAAGGATGAACGGACAGCAGCGACGATATGACCGACGATTTCAAATATTCCGGGAAAACGGTTTCGATGCGAATCTCTTTTTCGGTATGCAATACTCCTATCTCGCCGCGATAGGGATGACATTCTTCCGAAGCCAAATACGTGCCGTTGCCTTCGGCGTTGAAACTGCATGAACTGTAATTGCCGATATGACCTGCTCCCGCCTTAAACAAAGCCTTTCTGAGCGTATCAGCCGAGCTTTCGGGCACAAAGACGGCAAGTTTGACAAGGCTGTCCCTGCGCGGACTTAACGTTCTGACTTCTCCAAGCCCGAACAATTCCGCCAACTTGTAATTAACGCCGCCAAAGGCATTGTCCATGTTCGTATGAGCCGCGTAAATGACGATGTCATTCTTGCAAGCCTTGATTATACATCTTTCTATATAGTTCTTTCCGGTGATAGACTTGAACGGTCTGAAAGCCAGCGGATGATGCGACACAATCAGGTTGAATCCCGCGTTGATAGCTTCATCTACAATCTCTTCCGTCACGTCAAGGCAAAGGAGCGCGCCGGTAGCCTGCTGATCGACGTCGCCGACCTGAACGCCCGAATTGTCAAAGTCTTCCTGCAAACTCAGAGGGGCGTAATGTTCTATCTCGTTCAATATATCCTTAATGCGTAGCATATCAGTCTTTTAGATTAACTTTAATAAAGAGTTCCTTTAACTGCGATTCGTCGAGAACGGATGGCGCATCAAGCATCACGTCGCGTCCGGAGTTGTTTTTGGGGAACGCAATGCAGTCGCGGATGGATTCGAGCGCGGTAAAGAGCGAAACAAGCCTGTCGAGACCGAAAGCGATGCCTCCGTGCGGCGGCGCTCCGTATTTGAAGGCGTTCATCAGGAAGCCGAACTGCGCCTGCGCCTGTTCGTCGGTGAAGCCAAGCAACTTGAACATGCGGTTTTGCAGCTTGCTGTCGTGAATACGAATAGAGCCGCCGCCGACTTCGACGCCGTTTATCACCATATCGTAAGCGTTGGCTCTGACTTCGCCCGGATTTTCTTCGAGGAACGGCACGTCTTCCGGCTTGGGCGAAGTAAACGGATGGTGCATGGCATAATAGCGCTGCGTCTCGTCGTCCCATTCCAAAAGCGGGAAATCAACGACCCAAAGGCAGGCGAAAGTGTCTTTATTACGCAATTCCAGCAAATTGCCCATTTCGAGACGCAATTCGCCTAACTGTTTGCGCGTCCTGTTGGCATTATCACCCGAAAGGATAAGAATCAGGTCGCCCGGCTGCGCGCCGAAGGCTTCTTTCATCTTTTGAAGCGTCTCCTGCGAATAAAACTTGTCGACGCTCGACTTTACGTTGCCGTCGGTTTCGATGCGCGCATAAACAAGTCCCTTAGCGCCTATCTGCGGTCTTTTTACGAAGTCGGTGAGGGCGTCCAATTGCTTGCGGGTGTAGGCGGCAGCGCCTTCGGCACAGATACCGCCGATATAAGCGGCGTCGTCGAATACGCTGAAACCGGAGCCTTTCATTATATCCGCCAGTTCTACGAATTTCATGCCGAAACGAATATCTGGCTTGTCGGAGCCGTAGTATTTCATGGCGTCGTGCCAAGTCATGCGCGGAAAACCGTCGCTGAAAGTGATATTTCGGACATTGCTGAAAAGATGCTTTATCAAGCCCTCAAATATCCGAAGTATATCTTCCTGCTCGACAAACGACATCTCGCAGTCGATTTGAGTAAATTCCGGCTGACGGTCTGCCCGCAGGTCTTCGTCGCGGAAACATTTTACTATCTGAAAATAGCGGTCGAAACCCGAAACCATCAACAGTTGTTTCAGTGTCTGCGGCGATTGCGGCAGGGCGTAAAACTGTCCGGGATTCATGCGCGAAGGAACGACAAAGTCGCGCGCTCCTTCGGGCGTCGAATTGACGAGTACCGGCGTTTCGACTTCGAGAAAATTTGCTTCGCTTAGATAGCGTCGCGTCTCAAAAGCCATTCGATGACGCACTTCCAGATTTTTGCGGACGATTCTGCGACGCAGGTCAAGGTAGCGATATTTCATGCGGATATCGTCGCCGCCGTCGGTTTCGTCTTCTATCGTGAAAGGCGGGGTGAGCGATGCGTTCAGGACAGTCAGTTTCGTTACGACTACTTCAATCTCGCCTGTCATAATGTGAATGTTCTTGCTCAAACGCTCCCTGACCGTGCCTGTCGCCTGAATGACAAATTCACGCCCCAATTTGTTGGCTTGCCCGCATAACGAGGCATCAATCTCTTCATTGAAAACTAATTGCGTTATACCATAACGGTCGCGAACGTCGATAAACGTCATGCCGCCCATATTGCGGATTGTCTGTACCCATCCGGCTAAAACGACCGCATGTCCCTCATCTCTAAGGCGTAATTCGCCACAAGTCTTTGTTCTATACATATAATATAATACTTTAAAATTCTTAAAAAAGCAGACAAAGGTAGTGATATTTTGAAACATTGCAAAAAAGTATTTGATAATTTGTTTGGATATTCAAAATTTGTCCGTATCTTTGCATCCGCTTTTCAAGAAAATGTTTCGTCGGAAACAGTTAGGAAGGATGGGTGAGTGGCTTAAACCAACAGTTTGCTAAACTGTCGTACGGGTAACCGTACCGGGGGTTCGAATCCCCCTCCTTCCGCGTTTATACCCCTTGAAATTAGCGTTTTACAATATCAATTCTCAGTCCGAGCGAATCCATAATTCGGTAGAAAGTGCTTGCGCCCGGCTCAATATGTCCCTTTTCAATTCTTGAGATATAGGATTTGTCCTTGCCGATGCGCCGGGCAAGTTCTTTTTGTGTGACTCTTCCGTCCTTGCGGGCGTCATGAATTATCTGTCCCATACACCAAGCGTATGCTTCGTTGCGGAATATTTTGTTCTACTTTTTGCGAATACGAAAAACTTGTATTACCTTTGCCTCGTGAAATTAATTTTTGATATATGATTGTTACTTTTGAAAAGGAATACTTGCGCGACTTGTACGAAACCGGTAAGACCGATGACTTCAACCCGAAGTTATAGACGGCTACGTTAAAGGCGTGTATCACTTGGAAAAAGAATCGAACCCGGAATCTTTATACAAGCATCGGTCGCTTAATTATGAAATATTGAAAGGCGACAAAAAAGGCATTTCATCTATCAGGGCAAATAAAAAATATCGGATTGAATTTACCGTAAGAAACGACGGCGTTGAACCCGTTGTTACTATATGCAACATATTAAAATTGTCAAACCATTATAAATAAAAATGTTATGATTACAATAGAAGGAATTGACCCCCGAATGATAGCAAACAATCTAACACCTTTTGAACCTACGCATCCGGGCGAAATATTAAAAGAAGAAATCGAATATCGCGGCGTATCACAACGAAAACTTGCTGCGCAAATGGGCGTGGCATATTCCGTACTCAACGAAGTGCTGAATGCCAAGCGACCTGTAACTACAGAATACGCTATGCTGTTTGAAGCCGCATTGGGGATACAGGCGTATATACTCATTGGTATGCAAACCGACTACAATATGCAAGTCGCAAGCCGCGACCAATCCTTTGCCAAACGCCTCGCCGCAGTACGTAATGCTGTCGCGATACTTTAACGATCAAATAACGGGACATGCTGCTTATTTATTCCCGATAAACACTATTATCTTCTTGCAGAAGGCATGCTTGCTTAAAGTTACAGCGTTGCCCAATATCTAATTTCAGAGGGGCGCGGGTTAGTAGCTTCTCTGATGTTTGTCCGCCGGTGTCAGGAAAACTTCGGTATAGACGCAATTACAAGTTATCTCAAAATTACCTTTGAAAGGTATCCGATATATGATCCAAGAATCGATGATGTG
>JAITPH010000178.1 GCA_031289515.1 Tannerella sp. | reverse complement strand
GCGCGTTTAAGACATTATAAGAACGTCACTAACCAAGTTTAGCTAAAAGAAAACATGTCAAAGAGAAACCGCTGCGCTTGCCGTCTGCGCTTGCCGTCATTGCGAGGCACGAAGCAATCCAGAAATATACAGGGCGCTGGATTGCTTCGTTCCTCGCAATGACGGCAGACAGCCCTTTATTGGCTTAGCATTTGCGCGTTTCGTCACTATAAGGGACGAAGCAATCCGGCGGCCCTGTACATCCGGATTGCTTCGTTCCTCGTTATGACGGCGAATCGTCAATTTTGGACAAGTATACCGTTCGTGTAGGGAAGGCGAAGTTCAGGGCGGACTGGTTGAAGGATTTCAGGATTTCAAAGTTTACTTCCGACTTTGTTTCCAATATCTGCGATTTGTTGTGAATGAAGTATATGAAGGTGATTATCATCGCCGAATCGCCGAAATTTGTGAATACCGCCTTTAAATCGTCCTTGCTGACTCCGTGAACTTTTTCGGGTATGCTCTTGAGGATTTCGATGGCATGCTGCATCTTCTCGTAGGAAGTATCGTATGTCAGTCCGATCTCCATTACAACCCTGCGGTCAGGCTCGGACGTTATGTTCGTTATCAGCGTATCGGTCAGTTTGTAGTTGGGAATGGTAGCGATCTGTTTATCGTAAGTGCGTATTCGCGTGCTTCTAAGTCCGATGTCGACTACTGTGCCTTCGGCTCCGTCGAACTTTATGACGTCGCCGATGCTGAATGTCCGGTCGGTAAAAATCGTGATGCCGCCGAAAATGTTCTTGATGGTATCCTGCGCGGCGAGGGCGAAAGCGATACCGCCGATACCCAGCGTTCCAAGCAGCGCTTTTACGTTGACGCCGACGTTGCCGAGCGCGTACAGTATGCCGACAGACCAGATGACGATAAGCGTGGAACGTTTGATTACCGGCAGTATTTTGGAATCGACGTAGATGCGTCTTTTCTTCGACCGGACGCTTTTGTCGGCGCTGTGTTCTTCCATCAGGGAAATGATGAACCGGGCAAAAAACCACGTCACATTCAACACGACCAATATCCGGTACGAATTTGCGACGGCTTCGTGAACATTCGCGTCAAAGTCGAGGCGACTCGTCGCAACCCAGATTGCAAGCAGAATGATGCCCATAAAAAGCGGCTTTTCGAGCGCTTCGATGAAAATGTCGTCGATTCTTGTTTTGCTCTTTTTTGTAACTTTCCCGACGACTTTTCGGATAAGGAACTTCAAAACCGCGTTCAAAATCAGAGCGCCGACGATGACGAGCGCCGAAATGCCCCAGTCATGGAGCGAATTGCCATAATAAATGCTGTCTAACATAATGATAATATATTGTTTTAAAATAAATTACAGTAGCTTTCGAGTAAGCGCTTTCGCACAATCGAGATGCAAAAATAAAACAATTTGACCAACAACGGAAATTTTTTCGCAGAATCTTTCAAACGAAAATTTTGTATTAAACTCCGCATGTCGTATATTTGCGCCGGATTTCCGATAATTACAAAAATAATATGAAGCTAAAACTGATTTATCCAAAATGGAAGAAATTACCGGGTCAGACAACATTTAATCTGCCTCCTCACGGTCCTGTCGTATTTGCCGCCACTTTGCCCGGATATGTCGACGTCTCGTTCACCGACGAAAACGTGGAAGAACTCGATTTCGGCGAAGAGTGCGACCTCGTAGCAATATCGATGATGCTCAGCACGCAGGTCAAGCGCGGCTGGGAGATAGCCGACGAATATCATCGCCGCGGGAAACAGGTATTGTTCGGAGGCATCTCGGCAATGCTGCACGCCGAAGAGACGATGGAACATTCGGACTCGGTTTTTCTGGGAGAGTCGGAGAGCCGGATGGAAGAGGTATTAAGCGACTGGAGAAACGGAAAACTGAAAAAAGTATACAATTACATAGCAAGCCAGCCCCCGATAGAAGACGTCGGACCGGCGCGCCGCGACCTCTACAAGCACGAACTGTACAATCACAAAGGCGTGCAGATGGTCGATTTGTTTCATGCTTCGCGCGGATGCCGTTTCAGCTGTTATCCGTGCGCCGTTTCGTATCTCGGCGGCAGAATTTTTCGCCCGCGCCCGATGAACAAGGTCATCGAAGACCTTGCTTCGATAGACAACAACCGTCTGTTTGTAGTCGATAATTCGTTGGCTCAAAACAAAGAGTGGGAGATGGAGCTGTTTCGCGAAATGATACCGTTCCGGAAAAAATGGATAAGTCACACTATCGAAGACGACCCGAAAGTGCTTGATTTGGCGGCTCAGGCGGGTGCGTGGTATGTTTATCAGGCTGTCTACGACACGTCCAGTTATATAAAAGAGCGCGTAAAGCGTTATCACGACTACGGAATCGGCGTCGAAGGCACGATATTGCTCGGCATCGACAGCCAGACCGAAGACGACATAAAGCGTCTCATAGATTTCCTGCTTGAGATAGACCTTGACCTTGCCGAATTTACGGTAATGACGCCGTTTCCGCACACAAAAGGGTACGACGATTATCTGCGTCAGGGGCGTATTTTCGATTTCGACTGGAATCATTACAACGCCGGTCAGGTCGTATTCAAGCCGCAGCACTTCTCGGCGGAGCGCTTGCAGGAGTTGTACGACTACGCATGGGACATGTTCTACAAGGACGAAAGTCAGGAACAGAAGATGTTTCGCCTGTTTTCCGGCGTAGTGATACGCGAGATGGAAGAAGGAACGTACCGTCCCCGCAACCGTTCGCTTATCAACAAATCGTTCGGTCGCGACGTCGTACGGAACATCAACGCCGGTTAGTCCTTGCTTTCCCTGTAATCGAAAAATTTTATCAGTTTGCGGCTTGTAGGCGGCATTTGCTTTTTTGCAATCAGCTCGGCAGGCTCGAATATCACGTCCGGCGCAACACGTATTTTTGAGCGAAACATGTCTTTTATCTGTTTTACGAAGACGTCGCTGTTGTCATGGCTGCCGACGAGAATCCGTATGCCGTCCGTTCCGATGGTATTCGTATAAACCTCTACGATATAGTTTTTTACCTGCGGAATATTTTCGAGAATATCGTAAAGCGCCGCCGGATAGAGCGTCGTTCCCTTGTATTTTATCATTTGCCCTTTGCGTCCGAGAATAGGTCCGAGGCGGAGGGAATTTCTGCCGCACTCGCACGGCTCGTTGAAGTGATAGCAGACGTCGCCGGTTTTGAAGCGCACAAGCGGCATGCCTTCGACGCCGAGCGTGGTGACGGTGATTTCGCCCTGTTCGTCCTCTTTCACAATGCGGTTTTCGTCGTCGAGAAATTCTACTACCGTGAGGTCGGGTTTATGGTGCGTGCCGCATTGTTTCTCACATTCGCTAAACGACGACTGCATCTCCGTCGAAGCGTAGTTGACGTGCATCGACAGTTCGGGCCACAATTCGTGAATCTTTTCTCCGAGTATGTTAAATGTATGCCGGTTTGTTCTGACCGTCTCGCCAACGCAGATGGCGCGTTTGAGCGACGAATTGCGATAGTCGATGCCGTGAGCCACGGCAAACTCGACAAGTTTCAGTATGAACGAAGGCACGCAGATACAGGCGGTAGGATTGATGCGGCGGATAGTGTTCCATTGCAGTTCGGGGATGCCGTTTCCGACGCGGATGATGCCCGATCCGAATTTGAAACTGCCCAGCAGGCAGGCGTTACCGGCCATGAAGCAACGGTCGATAGTCGCCATCAACTGAAGTATATCCGACGGCTTGCATCCTGCAAATTCGTACGACAGGTATTCGCTGACGGCGAGCCTGCGCAGGTCGTTTTCGGTATCGGCGAAGGTCACCGGCTCGCCGAGCGTGCCCGAAGTAGTGACGTAATCGCGAATATCGGTCGCCGGCACGCAAAGGAAGTCCATGTTGCGCTGTTGCAGGTCTTGCTTTGTTGTCACCGGTATCCGTTGCAGGTCTTCGATATGTTTTATTTTTGAAATATCGATTTTTTCCCTGGCAAACACATCTTTATAAAAGGGAGAACGTGCATTTACGTACTCCAGCGTTTCCGCAAGTCTTTTTTCCTGATACGATTTTATTTCCGACGGCGTCAGGTATTGAATTTTTATACTTTCCATTTTATTGAGTGATTATTGATTAATTGCTTTTTTTGCGTTATCGACCGGTTTGGCGTAAATATCAAGGAAGATAGCCGTAAGTATGTCTTTATCGCCTTCGATTTGTTCGAGCATCGCGCGGCAACGTCCTGCAAACATTTCTTTTTCTTCAGGGGTATAACAGTCCGAATATTCGGCGCTGCCGGAGCGCATGTCGTGCGCTATATAGTTGTTGCCGTACAGTTTGTAGTGTTTGTAGATGCGTTTGTCGATGACCGAAGCCACAAGTTTATAAAATTCGTTCGGGTATTTGTGGCTGAAGTCGATTTCGTCTTTCGTGACAGGCTCGCATATACTGATGTTCACGCGGCCTTTTTGCTGGGTTATGCCGGTGAGGATGCTGTTGAGGTCTTCGCCCGGTTGTTTCACGTATTTTTGGTTGAGCCGCGAGTGATACAGTTCGAGCGTTTTGAGAATATCGCACGATTCTATCTGGTATGAGATGGCGACCGGCACGATGTTGAGCGCGTTTAACGAATCGACCGGATTGCCGAAGCCGCTCATGCAGAACATTTTGATGATGCCCTGTTCGGTGACGTCGTTGCCGTCTTTAGTTCTGCCGTTTCGCTGCGCTATCCAGACCGATTCGCCTTTTTCGCTGATTACGTAACGGATGTATTCGGACAAAAGAAGCGAGTTCTTGAGAAAGCAGCGTATGTTATCGTTTCGTATTACCGTGAACATTTTGTTGGCTTTGCCGACGTCGACTACCAGTTGCGTGCTCATCAGATTGCTGCCGAAGGTTATTTCCGTTGTCCGGAAGCCGTTGCCGAGCAGAAGATACTGCAACAGCGACGAGTCGAGCATTATATCGCGGTGATTGGAGATGAAGAGATAGTTTTTGCGGGGGTCGAGGCATTCAAGTCCGCTAAAGCTAAATTCCGTCATCGAGCGCAGTATGAACTGCCGGTTTACGGTATACATGACTTTTTGCTGAAACTCTTCGGTAGTAGTGATGTTGCGCACCATTAACCGCATCTCCTCCACGTCGCGGTCGGGAAAGATATAACCCGATAATACAGGGAAGAATTTATCGTCGGCGATACGTTGCATTGCAGCAGGTATTTCCGATGGATAATAAGGGCGTATGTCGTCGAATTTGCTTTGCATAACCGTCGGTCAGGAAAATAAGAGTTTAACATCATCCGGCGAAAGCAAGCCGTACGAAGGTCTTCCGCTTCCTCCGTCCGTTTCCGGGAATACTACATGATAATATTCTTCATCATAGAACGACAGTTTTGAATTTGTATCCGGGTTACATTCGAGGTATACGACGTCTTTTTCGCGAAGTCCCTTGCTTTCGCATATCTGCCTGAACAGCGAATAGCCTGCGTATGTAACGGAGGTACCGGGGTTGTCCTGATATAATTCCGTTACTATCAGATGAGTTTTTTCGCCGTGTTTCAGGATTTTAAGACCGCATTTCGACGGTACATCCCACAATCCCTTAAATTCAAAAACTTCGTCATAGTACTTTTCGGGCACTTTCATTTTTACTTCTATTTTAAATTTTTATGTCGCTTTTATTGCCTTTTTGTGGCTCTATCGACGGCAAAGATAGAAAAAAAGCATAAAAAAACAACATATTAAGGAATTGTTTTTCATTTTTTTACAGTTTTTCGACAGTCTTTTCGAGGCGTATTCCGCGCGAGCCTTTGATAAGTATATAGTATCCGCGCAGGGGATTTGCTTCGAGATAGTCGTTCAGGCTCTCCACCGAATCGAAACATTTGAAGTTTTTTGCCGCGCCGGAAAACATTTTACCGCAAAACAGCGCTTCGCTGAATCCTTTCGATTTGATTGCTTCCACGATTTCCCGGTGCAGTTCGGGGCTTTTGTCGCCCAATTCGAGCATGTCGCCCATAATCAGAGCTTTCGGCGATACGTCCATCGAACCGAAATTGTCGAGCGCGGCAATCATACTCGTCGGATTTGCGTTATAGGCGTCTATGATGAGGTGATTGTATGCCGTTTCCTTGAGTTGCGAGCGGTTGTTGCGCGGCTCGTATTCGGCGATTGCGCGGTTGATTTCTTCGGGCGCGACATTGAAATACAGCCCTGTCGCGATGGCTGCGAGAGCGTTTTTCAGGTTATAATCGCCTATAAGATTGGTTTTAACGTCGTAAAGACTGTTCCACCGGAAGTTGAGGTACGGAGCAAGGCTCGTCGTTTTGCCCTCTACAAAAGGCTTTGCGTCGCCATCGCTTGTTTCGCCGTACATTACCGTACTGATTTGGCTGGCTTTCGGCATCAGATAGGCGTTATCGCGGTCGATAAAAACTGTTCCGGAAGCGTTGCGCAGGTAGTCGTACAGTTCGCATTTGGCGTTTATCACGCCTTCAAACGAGCCGAAACCTTCGAGATGCGCGCGTCCTACATTGGTTATGATTCCGTAATCCGGCTGCGCTATGTTTGCCAGCGCGCGTATCTCGCCGGGATGATTCGCGCCCATTTCTATTACCGCCATGTCGTGTTTGTCGGTCAGTTGCAGCAGCGTGAGCGGCACGCCTATGTGATTGTTCAGATTGCCTTGAGTATATAAGACATTGAATTTTTTGGACAAAACGGCGGCAATGAGTTCTTTTGTCGTCGTCTTGCCGTTCGTGCCGGTGACGGCTATCACTTTGGGATTCAGCGAGCGGCGATGCAGCGCGGCAAGTTGTTGCAGCGTTTCGAGGGCGTCGTCGACTAAGATGATGCGCGCGTCGCCGTTCGGAAACGTTCCGGCGAGCCGCGCGTCGTCGATAACGGCGCAGGCGCAACCGCCGTTCAGCGCGTCTGCGGCGAAAACATTGCCGTCGAAAGTATCGCCTTTGAGAGCGAAAAACATAGAGCCTGTCAGGCATTTACGGCTATCGGTCGTGATTGTCGGATTGCGCCTGAACAACTCGTAAATTTGGTAAATATTCATTCGATTTTACTTTTTTGCCTCGCAAAGGTAAATTATATTAACTTATTATCGTACTTTTGTAGACCAAAATATAGCCTTTATTTTTATGATGAAGACAAAAATGTTGAATTTGAGAGGCAAGTTGATGCGGTTGGATACGCCTGTTGTGATGGGAATACTCAATGTTACGCCCGATTCGTTTTACGCCGAAAGCCGGATGCAGAGCGAAGAGGCAGTTGCAAGGCGCATCGAAGCGATAATTTCCGAAGGCGGAGCTATCGTCGATGTAGGCGGATTCTCGACGCGCCCCAATGCGCGGGAAGTGAGCGCAGACGAGGAATGGCGGCGAGTTCGGCCGGCGTTGCGGATTTTGCGCGACGGCTATCCCGACATCCCCGTGTCGATTGATACTTTCAGGGCGGATATTGCCTGCCGTGCTGTCGAGGAGTACGGAGTTGCCGTTATAAACGATATTTCGGGCGGAGATATCGACGGCAAAATGTTTGAGACCGTTGCGCGGCTCAACGTTCCTTACGTATTGACGCATATTCGCGGCTCTGTTCAAACGATGCATCAATACTTCGACTATAACAATATTGTCGAAGATGTGGCGTTATATTTTTCGGAGAAAGCGAATATTTTGCGGCAGGCGGGGGTTAACGACATAATAATCGACCCCGGATTCGGTTTTAGCAAGACGGAGAAGCAAAACTACGAGCTTATGCGTTATTTGAAGGAATTTTCGACAATGTTTGACTGTCCGCTGTTAGTCGGCATTTCGCGCAAGCGTATGATATACGGTGCGCTGGCAGTAACGGCGGAAGAGAGTTTGCACGGCACGACGGCGCTTAATACTTTTGCCCTGCTCAACGGCGCGGATATTCTCCGCGTTCACGATGTCAGGGCGGCGACGGATGCCGTTAAGATTATAGAAAGATTAAAATATTGATTATATGTTTGTTTCGTTTGGAATAAAAGATGCAATAGATATTGTTTTGGTAGCATTATTGATGTATCAGACATACAAGTTGATGAAAAGTTCGGGCACTATCGCCATTTTCAGCGGCGTAGTATCCATCATAATCGTATGGATACTCGTTTCGCAGGTGCTGGAGATGAAGCTCATAGGCGCTATTCTTGATAAAATCATCAGCGTAGGCTTCATCGTGCTGGTAATACTGTTTCAGGACGAGATTCGCCGCTTCCTCGTAGCTCTCGGCTCGAATCGCGGCTGGCGATTCCTCTACAAGCTGTTTGCAAGAAAAAGCGCCGACGACGATTCGCAGAAATACATTGCTCCTGTTGTGCTCGCATGTATTAACTTGGCAAGGAACAAGACCGGCGCGCTCATAGTCATACAGCGCGAAGTCAATTTGCGGACATATATTCAGACCGGCGAGATGTTTAATGCCGACGTGAACGCACGTCTGGTAGAAAACATATTTTTCAAGAACAGTCCGCTTCACGACGGCGCCTTGATAATAGTAGACAACAGGATTAAGGCGGCGGGATGTATACTGCCGGTAGCTCATAACGTCGTCATACCCAAAGAGATGGGATTGCGTCACCGCTCCGGTCTCGGCATGTCGATCGAGACGGACGCTTTCGTAATCATTGTTTCGGAGGAACGAGGCTCAATATCGGTCGCGCACAACGGCAAACTGAGTATCGACATCTCGGCGGAAGACTTGCAGCGAATACTATACGGAGAAAAAAATACATAAACACAAAAAATATTATACAAATGAACTTGATTGAAGACATAATTTCGCGCGCTAAAGCAAACAGACAGCGCATAGTGCTTCCGGAAGGAACGGAAGAAAGAACATTGCAGGCAGCCGACCGCCTTGTGGCCGACAGAACGGCAGACGTGATACTGCTCGGAGACCCTGATGAGATTAACACGTTGGCGGCATGCCTCGGACTTGGCAATATCGGAAAGGCTACGGTCATAAATCCGAAAAACCATGAAAAGAAGCAGGCTTATGCCGAGTTATTGTACCAGTTGCGCAAGTCGAAGGGCTTGACGGAAGAAAAGGCGGTTGCATTAGTCGAAGACCCCCTGTATTTATCATGCCTTATGATAAAGTCGGGCGATGCCGACGGCGAGATAGCAGGCGCGCGCAACACTACCGGCAACGTGCTTCGTCCGGCTTTGCAGATTATTAAGACGATGCCCGGAATAAGTTGCGTATCGGGCGCTTTTCTTATGTTTTTGAAAGACAAGTATTATGGCGACAACGGAATACTCATCTTTGCCGACTGCGCCGTATTGCCGAATCCGACAGCCGACGAACTTGCCCAGATAGCGGTATCGACGGCGCATACAGCCCGCGTATTGGCAGGCATAGAGCCGCGAGTGGCAATGTTGAGCTTCTCTACAAAGGGAAGCGCTTCGCACGAGATGGTAGATAAGGTAGTCGAAGCGACGCGGATAGCCAGAGAGATGGCGCCCAAACTGCAAATCGACGGCGAATTGCAGGCTGACGCCGCTCTTGTGGCGAAGGTAGCCGCCCAAAAAGCGCCGGACAGCAAAGTGGCGGGCAGGGCAAACGTGCTGGTGTTTCCTACGCTCGAAGTCGGTAATATCAGTTACAAGTTAGTTCAGCGTCTTGCAGGCGCGGAGGCTGTCGGGCCTGTCCTTCAGGGCATGGCTGCGCCGGTGAACGACCTTTCGAGAGGCTGCTCCGTCGACGACATATATAAAATGGTAGCAATAGCAGCGAATCAGGCTATCGGACTCAAAAACATAAAATAACCAAAAAGATAAATAAAAGTGAAGACATTAGTTTTGAATTGCGGAAGCAGTTCCATCAAGTACAAACTGTTCGACATGACTTCGGGCGAAGTGATGGCTCAGGGCGGAATAGAAAAGGTCGGTATCGACGGCTCGTTCCTTAAATTTACCGACCGGACAGGCGAGAAAGTCGTATTGGAAAGGGACATACCGAATCACGAAGAAGGCATATCGTTCATCCTCAGTATCCTGACCGACGATAAATACGGATGTATAAAGAGTTACGGCGAAATAGACGCGATAGGACACCGCGTAGTTCACGGAGGCGAGAAATTCGCTTCGAGCGTGCTTATAGACAGGGAAGTAATAGACAAGATGGTCGAATGTTCCGATCTGGCGCCTCTTCATAATCCGGCAAACCTCGAAGGAATATCGGCGATGACGAAGATAATGCCCGATACTCCGCAGGTTGGAGTTTTCGACACGGCTTTTCATCAGACCATGCCCGACTATGCTTATTTCTATGCGCTTCCGTACGATGTTTACAGGAAATACGGCGTCCGTCGCTACGGTTTTCACGGTACAAGCCACCGGTACGTGTCGCGTCGCGCTTGCGAGATTCTTGGCGTCCCTTACGAGAAACAGCGCATCGTCACGGCTCATATCGGCAACGGCGTCTCGATTACGGCAATAAAAGACGGCGTCTCGGTTGATACCTCAATGGGACTGACGCCTGTCGAAGGGCTTATCATGGGTACGCGAAGCGGCGACGTTGATGCGGGCGCGCTTGTCTATATCATGCAAAAGGAAAAGTTCGACGCCGACAAACTGTCCGACTTCCTGAACAAGAAAAGCGGCGTGGCGGGCTTCTCGGAGGTATCGTCGGACATGCGCGACCTCGAAAAAGCTATCCAAGACGGCAATAAACGCGCTAAACTCGCCCTCGACATGTATAACTACCGCTTGAAAAAGTATATAGGCTCTTACGCAGCGGCGCTGGGAGGTATAGACATTCTTGTATTTACAGGAGGAGTAGGCGAGAATCAGTGGACTACGCGCGCCGACGTTTGCAGAGACATGGAGTTTATGGGTATCGTCTTCGATGAGGAAAAAAACCGGAACGAACGCGGACGCGAGATAGTATTGAGCAAGCCGGAAAGCAAGGTCGCAGTCATGGTAGTCCCGACCGACGAGGAATACATGATAGCGAGCGATACGGTTGCTTTGTTGTCTTCAAGTAGTTGAAAGTTGAAAATTATTTTTCAAGTATCCGTCTTTGCGAGGAAATTATTAAACGAGTATAGCAAAAAGAATGACGAAGGAAAACGTTGCGCTTGCCGTCATTGCGAGAAAGTTACTAAACCAAGTTTAGCAAAGAGGAAGAATGACGAAGGAAAACGTCTGCGCTTGCCGTCATTGCGAGGAACGAAGCAATCCAGGTATACAGGGCGCCGGATTGCTTCGTTCCTCGCAATGACGGTTACCCTATTCCGTCATGTCGACCGAAGCGCAGCGTAGTGGAGACATCTCGTGTGTCGGATAGCAGATGTCTCCGCTCCGGTCGACATGACACCCTTTCGTCATTATAAGGAACGAAGCCATGACGGAATGACCTTTCGAGAAAAACCTGCATATAATATCATTTCGAAAAAAAATATTGCGCCTCGAAAAAGATTCGGCTAAAAAAAATATTTATTTTTGTCGATTTGATTTTTATTGCTATATTTGCCGCAGTTTTGAAACAAAAAAGACAAACACTATGACAAATTTCTCTGAAAATACGAAAAGTATAACTATTTTTAACATTCAAAATGTGGAGATTGGCACGATTCTTGCGGGGGGGGG
>JAITPH010000255.1 GCA_031289515.1 Tannerella sp. | reverse complement strand
GATCAAGGCTAAGTATGCGCCGAACTTTCAGGACGCTTGGCTGCTCGAACGCAAGTATTGAACTGATTAACCCGTGTTAATAGAACAAAACTTTTTATTAGAACATTTTAATACGTTCAATATTCCGGCCAAAACGCGCTGGTTTATGGAATACGGCAACGAAGAAGAACTGCTTCGCATATTGCGCGACGAATATTTTCAGGAATGTTTGTCGCTGCATATAGGCGAAGGCAGTAATCTGTTGTTTATAAACGATTTCAATGGCGTCATTATACATTCGCGTATTAAAGGCGTCAATGTCGTCGATGAATCTTCTGCGTCGGTACTGTTGCGTGTCGGCGCAGGCGAGCATTGGGACGATGTCGTAGCCTTTGCCGTTTCGAGAGGGTGGGGTGGCATTGAGAACTTGTCTTATATTCCGGGCGAGACCGGCGCTGCCGCCGTACAGAATATAGGCGCTTATGGCGCTGAAATTAAGGATGTTGTAGAAACGGTTGAAGCGTATAATCAACTAACATTCGTGAAACGTGTTTTTACAAAAGACGAATGTGAGTACGGTTATCGACACAGCTATTTCAAGGAAGCCGACCATGATCCGTACATCATTACCTGCGTAAATTTACGGTTAAGCAAGAATCCTGTATTCAACCTTGATTACGGCAATCTGCGCGAGGCTTTGAGCGGAAAGGAAACGACGTTGCAGACTGTCCGCGACGCTGTTATAGCCGTTCGTCGAAGCAAATTGCCCGAAGTCGGCGAGCTTGGCAGCACAGGCAGTTTTTTTATGAATCCGTTTATACAGCAATCGCAATTCGCCGAACTGAAGAACGAATATCCGGAAATGCCCTCATATCCGGATGCTGACGGTAGAGTGAAGATTCCGGCAGGTTGGCTGATAGAAAAATGCGGCTTTAAAGGCAAAAGGCAGGGAAATGTCGGCGTTTACGAGAAGCAGGCGTTAGTGATAGTAAACTATGGCGGCGCGTCGGGTCACGAAATAGCCGATTTTGCCGGGAGCATACGCAGTGCAGTATTGGAAAAGTTCGGAATAGAACTCATTCCGGAAGTGAAGTACGTGCAGTGACGTTTTCAGACGCGCTTTTGCACCACGGCGACAAGCCGCAGGCGTTGCATTTGGGCTTGCGTGCAAGGCAGACGTATCTGCCATGCAGAATCAGCCAGTGATGCGCCTTTGGGATAAGGTTTTCAGGGATATGCGATACCAATTCCCTTTCTGTCGAAAGCGGCGTTTTGCTGTTGGTAGTCAGTCCTATTCTGTTTGCCACGCGGAACACGTGCGTATCGACAGCCATAGCCGGTTTGTCGAATACTACCGAAGCGATGACATTAGCCGTTTTGCGTCCTACGCCCGGCAGCTTCTGCAACTCGTCCACGTCCGACGGCACGACGCCTCCGAAATCATTAATCAGGGTTGTGGCCATTCCAATGAGATGCTTTGCTTTATTATTCGGATAAGATACGCTTTTGACATACTCAAAAACCTGATTAACAGATGCTTTTGATAGCATTTCGGGCGTCGGGAACGCTTTGTAAATAGCGGGCGTCACCATATTAATCCGTTTGTCGGTACACTGGGCGGACAAAATGACTGCTATCAATAGTTGATAAGGGTCATCGTAATGCAGCTCTGTTTCCGCAACCGGCATATTCGCCTCAAACCATTGTATGACGTTCCTGTACCTTTCTTTTTTAGTCATATCAGTAAGCCGCCTCAAACTGTTGCAGGAATCGCTTGTCGTTTTCGGAGAACATACGCAGGTCTTTTATTCTGTATTTGAGATTGGTAATACGTTCGATACCCATTCCCAGCGCATAACCGGAATAAATCTTGCTGTCGATGCCGCAGTTATCGAGTACGTTCGGATCTACCATGCCGCAGCCCAATATCTCGACCCAGCCGGTATGTTTGCAGAACGGACAGCCTTTTCCGCCGCAGATATTGCAACTTATATCCATTTCGGCGCTCGGCTCGGTAAACGGAAAGTATGACGGACGCAGGCGTATTTTTGTTTCTTCTCCGAACATCTCTTTGGCAAAGAAGAGTAAAACCTGCTTCAAATCGGCGAACGAAACGTTTTTATCTACATAAAGCGCTTCGACCTGATGGAAGAAGCAATGTGCGCGATACGAAATGGCTTCGTTGCGGTAGACGCGACCCGGACAGATTATGCGGACAGGCGGTTGATGCCGCTCCATGACGCGCGTTTGAACAGACGATGTATGCGTGCGAAGCAGGACGTCGGGGTTGTGTTGCAAGAAGAAAGTATCCTGCATATCGCGCGCCGGATGGTCTTCGGCAAAGTTTAGCGAAGAAAAGACATGCCAGTCGTCCTCTATTTCAGGTCCTTCGGCAATACTGAATCCGAGACGTGCGAAGACGTCGCATATCTCTTTCTTCACGACCGAAAGGGGATGCCGCGTACCGAGCGGAACAGGGTAAGAAGTTCGCGAGAGGTCATGTTCCCTGTCGTCGGATTTAAGGCTTTCAAAACCGTCTTTGAGTTCGTTTATTTTGTTTTGCGCAAGTTCTTTCAGCTCGTTGATATACTTGCCCACTTCGCGTTTCTGGTCGGCGGCGACGTCGCGAAATTCGTTCATCAGCGACGAAACCACGCCTTTCTTGCTTAGATATTTTATACGCAACAATTCCAACTCATCGGCGCTTCCGGCCTTTAGTTCTTCGACTTCTTTAAGCAGTTCTTTAATCTTATGTATCATAATCGGAAATTTTTTTTTTCGCTTGCAAAATTACAACTTTTTTTATAATTACGGTGTCGATTCCTTGATTTTGTAAGTAGTATCGTAAAGGAAAGCAGCCAAATCGTCGTCGTTATCGAATTGACCGATAATTTCGGACGAAATAGGCTTTCCTATGTAGACGTCAATCGTTTTGCCTTTTTTGTTGAACGCTTCTTTAGCTACGCGCAAGACCCGCAATTTCCAACTTATTCGACCGAGCAGGTAGAAAAATTTTGAATTGAGGCAGTCGAAATAAACCGGTATGACCGGCAGATTGACTTTCCGAATGAGGCGTATAACGCTGTGCGTCCAAGGCAAGTCGCGCACTTCTTTCAGTTTTTTGTTGTAGAACGACATGGCGCCGGCGGGGAAAAAGCCCATTGGATGTCCGTTTTTTAGTTGTGTGAGCGCCAGACGGAGCATATTTACGTTTTTTACTTCGTTCTCATTCTTGTCGCCTGTCTTAGGAATGACGGAGATGAAATTATCTTCCATAGCCGAGATATGCGCCAGAATCTTATTGACCATGACCTTGAAGTCGGGTCTGACCGTAGCAAAAATATCTATCAGGATAATGCCGTCGAGCGAGCCGATAGGATGATTCGATACCGTAATGAACGCTCCTTCAGGCAATTGCTGAAGCGCTTCCTTGTTGTGGACATTATAGCTGACGTTCATCATCGGGTCGCTAAGCATTGCCGACGTGAAGGCCGCGCCGCGCAACGTATAATGATTGGCATGAATCCGATTGACTTTGTCCATATCAATCAGTTTGAAAAGCGCCTTTGCAATGCAAATGCCCAAGCGTGTTTCGAAAAACCGCGATTTTCGTTTTAATTCATCAATGTCTAATACCGTTTTTTTCATAATCATAATTTGGAGTTGGACAGGATTTGTTCGCTTTGCAAGTCGGCTAATATGCGGCTGCAAATATTCTCGTGTTTACGGATGGATATTGCGAGAACTATGTTGAGTACAACGATTTCGAAAAAGAAATAAATCCACACATGACCGGTCAGTAGGACTATGAATAATACTACGGAGCGTCCGTTGAACGTCATCAGGTCGATAAAACGTTTCATCAGTCGCCCGCTCCGGCTTCGGAACTCTGTTCGGATGTTCTCCGGAATATCGCCTTCGTATTTTGAATGTAAATTTTTAAGCAGGAGTTGCAGTTTGGGCGTCACGGCTTCCTGAAGCGAAGTATAGCCCAAGTAGAAGAAAAACAGAACTTTGCCGATGCCCGGTTTCATTCCGTTGTATTTGGCGCGTACTTCGTCGAAGTTTTGAAACTCCCCGCCTTTTTCCCTGCTGACGAATAAGAGGTGCAAAGTCTTGTAATAATCGGTGATGTTAGCCTGAACGAAGTGCGAGATGCCGGACAATACGGCAGGTATGAAAAACATCAGGGTCGAGTACTCGTTATCCAGCCGCAAAGCGAGAAAAACGTAAATAAGGATAAACCATATATCGCCTGCAAGACCGTCGAGAATGCGTCCTATCTCCGACTTTATACCGGTGATGCGGGCGAGCTGTCCGTCGACGCAATCAAGGATGTTTGCCGCTATCAGACAGACAATTCCGATGAGCGTATACGCGAGGTTGTCGTAATAGAACAGAGGACCGGAAGCGGCTCCGACGAAAATAGAAAAAATTGTTATCATATTGGGCGTGATGCCGGTATTGCGCAACAGTACGGCAATACGAAAGCCTACACGCCTGTAAAACCATCGGTCTAAACAGTTCTCGGTTTCAATGGATTTAAGCGATGCCTCATATTCGTCATTTACTTTGCTCATCATTATTTATTTATATGAATAGCCTCCGTCGGCTACGATTATTTCTCCGTTTATATAAGGATTTTCGATTAGCAATTTATAGACTTCCGACAGTTCGTCGGGGTCGCAAAAGCGTCCTAAAGCTATCTTGCTTTCGATGTTTCTTCGTATCTCTGCCGGTTTGTTTTTCTGCCATTCGGTATCAACGAAACCGGGTGCGACGCCGTTCACGCGAATGCCGTATGGAACGAGAACTTTGACAAGATTTTTCACGAGCGCGTGGGTGGCGGTTTTTGTCACGCCATAAGACAGCGACGTCGCATGAGGCAGAATACCCATCAGCGAGCCGGTGAAAACGACGCTTCCGCCCTTGTTGATTCTGCCGAGCAGCCGTTGAAGCAGGAACGTCGGGAAATGCACGTTAGCAAAGAAAACACGTTCCCAATCGTTGAGTTTCATGTCTTCAAAACCGTCGCGACAAGTGATGCCGGCATTAAAGACTATGACGTCAATCCGAATGTCTCTGTTGCCGATATGATGTTCAATTATATCTATTGATTTCTTGTCGGAACTGTCTGCCTGCAAAGCGACGGCGTCGATGTCGGGAAATTTGCTTCGCAGTTCGGAGCTTGATTTCTGCGCTATGATAGTATCCGTATTATATGTAAGCAGCAGATTATAACCCTTTTCGGCGAGCCGTTGAGCAACGGAAAATCCGATGCCTTTAGTTCCGCCGGTTATTAATGCATATTTACTCATCTTATTCCTCGTTTACTTTAAAGCCCTTGATATTGTCGGGTTTTGTCCGGCGTTCTTTTTGCAATGTTTTCTCGTAAGAGTGATAAATTGTTTCTTTCAGCGACGACGACGAAACGCCGGAGCCGTAGGGAAAATAAAACACTTCGACGCCGCTCTCGCGTAGATAGTCGTATTTGCCGTACCAGTCGTCGCCAACAACAAAAGCGTCTATATTCAACTTCTTCACTATCTCGGTATGGTCGAGCGTCCGTTGCGGAATGACGATATCGGGCGTCTTCAAAGCCTGTATAATTTGCAGTCTTTCGTCGAACGAGATGATGGGAGGCTCTTTGTATGAAGCGACGAGTTCATCGGTGCTGACGCCGACGATAAGAATATCGCCAAGGCTGCGTGCATAGTTAATCATCCGCAGGTGATTGTAATGGAACATGTCGAATGTTCCCGACGTATATACTATTATTCTATCTTTCAACATAATTTTATAATTCGTCTTGAGTAAGGTCGAGTTTTTCCTTGTCGCCGCTTCTGTCGACATACTGTTTTTGAAGAGGATTTGCGGTTGCGGCGAGAAATCTTTTTCTGTTGCGGTGAACATCGATCAGAGTATAAAGCGCGCTTCGGAAAGAGGCTTCGGAGGCTGTACAGGAGCCTGCGATATTGAAAGCGGTGCCATGCGCAGGCGAAGTGCGGACGACAGGCAAGCCTGCCGTAAAGTTCACTCCGTCGTCCATTGCAAGAGCCTTGAAAGGAGCAAGACCCTGATCGTGATACATTGCGAGTATGCCGTCGAACAGCTGATATGTCTTGGCGCCGAAGAAGCCGTCGGCGGCATACGGGCCGAAAGCGTAGACGCCGTTCTTGTCGACAGCTTCGATTGCCGGTTTAATGATATTTATTTCTTCATCGCCCAACAGTCCGCTATCGCCAGCATGAGGATTGAGCGCAAGAACGGCTATGCGCGGACGGTCGATGCGGAAATCTTCGCGCAGAGATTGATTGAAGACGGTAAGTTTGTTGATAAGACTTTCGGTAGTCAAATTGTTTTTGACTTCCGACAGCGGAATATGTCCGGTAGCCAAAGCCACGCGCAGGAAATCGTTAAGCAGAATCATCAGAGATTTGCGATATCCGCCGCCGAAAACTTTCTCAAGATATTCGGTATGTCCGGGGAATTTGAATCCTTCGCTCTGAATATTATGTTTGTCGATCGGCGCGGTGAGCAACGTGTCGACAGTTCCTTTTTTGAGGTCTGTTATAGCGGATTCGAGCGACTTCAAAGCTGCTCTGCCGCTTGATTCCGTTGCTATTCCCGGCTCTGCAAAAGAATCATCGTCAACAACGCACCGGATCAGGTTTAGTTTGCCCTGAGTAGCTTTCGATGCGTCGTTGATGGCATGTATTTCG
>JAITPH010000254.1 GCA_031289515.1 Tannerella sp. | reverse complement strand
ATATTTGTTCATCAGAATTTTTAAGGAAGATGTTAGCGAAATTCGTAACTCTATCCGCATCGGCGTCATACAACTTGTATCCAAGATTCATAACCGCTTCTGTGGCTTGCCTGACTGCTTCCCAGCGTTGTTGACGGTTATCGTCGGTATAACTGACTAATTCAGGATTGCTGTAACCCGGCGACCACGAGGCTTTTGAATTGAACAGGTCGCTTGCGGCATAAAGCAATACTCTTGATTTAAGCGCTAAAGCAGCGCCTTCCGTCGCTCTGGTTTTATCAGCCGGTTGACTTTCCCTAAGCAATCCGGCTGCTTGGTCAAGGTCTTTGACTATAAAATCAACCGTTTCTTTCAACGTGTTGCGCGGGACATTATAGTCGTCGCCTATATTGAATGTATAATCAAGCAAGGGTACGCCGCCGTATTGCGCAAGCAATAAATAGTAGAAATATCCGCGAAGAAAATGCACTTCACCGACCAAGCGGTCTCTGTATTTTTCAGTCGTAAAAGGAATATCCGAGACCTTTTCGAAAAACAGGTTACATGCACGGATGCAGCTAAAAAGGTCATTCCACCACCAGTTATTCATAGCGTAAGCCCAATTATCGACAAACACGCCCTTGTCGTCAGGCGTCATTGTGCTTGTTAGAACGCGCGTTACAACGCCGTCATTCTGTACAGGGATAGCTTCGTCAACTAGTGACGCATTCACATACCACTGGAAAGGGTATGGGATGCCCATGTAGATATTAAAGACAAAACTTTCGGCAAGTGTCTGGTCGCTCCAGACAGCCACATCGTCGTATTTGTCGCCCGGTTTGGTTTCCAGATAATCGTTGCATGACGAAGCAAACGCCATCAATGCAATTGTCAGTATATTATATATTCGTTTCATAGTTGTATATTTTTAAAATTTGAGAGAAAAACCTACATTAATCATTTTTTGCAAGGGATAACCTTCGCCCGAAAGCCCGCTCGTTTCAAATTGAGTTTCAGGGTCATAATCAATCATATCGGGCGCTATCGTGAAAATATTCATGCCGCCTGCAAAGATGCGCAAATCGGTAATACCCACGGTATATAGCCATTTATGGGGCAGATTGTAACCGAGTTCGAAATTGCGCAGACGGATAAAATCCGTTTTATGCAGCCAGAACGTACTCAAGTTTTCCGAACTCATCCAGTACTCTTCGTTTCTGTTATATGTTCGGGGATATTCCGCCGTGGGATTGGATTCTGTCCATCGTTTGTCATAGAAGTCCTTTGTATAGTTATATTCGGTACTCCCCGAAGGCAGATACAGGCGGACAGCGCCGAGTTGACCATTCAGCAAAACACTCAAATCCAGATTTTGATAGCCGAAAGACAAGTTCAATCCGCCTGTCCATGTCGGGACAACGCTTTTATAAATCCTTTCCTTGTCGTCTCCATTTATGACGCCGTTGCCGTCCACATCTTCGAAAATAATATCTCCGGTACGCGCCCCTGTATAATATTCGGCATCGGCATTGCCGGTTTTCTCTCTTGCGTAGGCGTTCCATTTATCAACATCGGCCTGCGTATGATAGATTCCTTGAGCCTTATATAATAGTGATGAAAACATCGGGTGTCCTGTCTGAACCTGCCAGTCGAGTGCGCCTGCGGCCTCGTCGAAAAAGATAATTTTGTTTTTGGCGTATCCTCCATTCAAACCGATTCGATAACTGAAATCGCCTTGCCTGTCGGAAAAAGAAATATTGAAATCGAAACCGCTGTTTCTTACTTTTCCAAGGTTTATATCCGGCAAAATACCACTCATTCCGGTCATTTCGGGCACTGATGCGAGTTGCGGAATAAGAATTTTTTTTCTCAAATTGTTGAAGTAATCAACTGTAACCGACAGGCGATTATTCAAGAAATTCAAGTCAAGACCAATATTTGTCTGACGCGCTTCTTCCCATTGCGCAATCAAATTGGCTGCGCGACTTTCGCCTATGGTACTGTTGTTAGTACCGTCGCCAGTCACAAAATCAATACCGGTACCGGGCTTGGCGTACAAAGAATAAAACTGGTAAGGGTCAATCAAATCGTTTCCTGTCTTTCCCCACGAAGCTCTTATCTTGAAATTGCTGATATAATCACCGAGAGATGACTTCCAAAATGATTCTTCCGACAGTCTGTAACCTGCCGAAATACCGGGGAAGAAACCCCAGCGCGTATCGGTTGCAAACTTGCTGCTGCCCTGATAGCGCCAGACAAATTCTAAGAGATATTTATTCATGTAGGCATAATTGACACGGCCAAAATAGTTCATCCACCGGTTTATACCCGGATTCGAGCCAAAAGCGTACTGTGAATTGGAGGCTCCGAAATTCAATTCTTCGGGGAACTCGGACGTAAAACTGCGTCGTTCGGCGCTGAACCAGTTACTGCTGTTTTCGATAGCTTCCACGCCAACCAGAATATTTATGGCGTGCACCTCGGCTATTGTGCGGTCATAATTCAATAATGCGTTCAGCAAATATGATTTGTATATATCGGATTGCTGTTGCAAAGAGGGTGTGCCTCCGTACTGACCGCCGGTTAATTCGGGCAAACCGGTAGCATCAGTCGCATAACCGTCCCATGTATATAATGTATAGCGCTTCGAAAACTTCTTTCTATAGTTCAATCCACGGTCAATGGCGGCAGTACCTGTAAATTTTAACCCTTCAACGCCGGGAATTTTGATATTTACCTTTGCATTGATATTGAACACATAGTTATTTCGCTTGTCATATCCTCCCAATGGCGTACTTCCCACAATAGGCGTAGTCTGGTTTTGTATATCAAGCGGAGGGCCAATCAAACCGTTAGGCCATTTGGCTACAAGCGTGGGATTGGCAACACTCAACGAACGAAAAATTCCGGCCGATGATGACGTAGGGAAATTGGCGTCTTCCATACGACCGCCAAAATCGAAAGCCAAAGAAATATAATCGTTTACCTGTCCGTCAATATTAGCTCGCAAGTCGTATTGAGCGTATTTACTCGCACTGTTTTTGAAGAAACCGTCCTGACTGCGAGCAGATAAAGCAACGTAAGTACGTAGCTTATCGGCGCCACCGGATAAGGAAATATTTGCTATCGTTTGCGGCGACCACGGTTTAAGCGCTACACCCGCCCAATCGGTGTCAGGATAACGCCACAAATCGCTACCGTCGCCATATTTTTGCAAAGCGTCGGGCGAAAATTCCGGTTGCCGGTCGCGATAATAATTCACTTCGTTCACTAAGGTGGCAAATTCATAAGAATTAGTTACTTCAGGAACTTTCGTCGGACGCGACCACCCTTGATTAAGATTCACCGCAACATTCAATTTTTCATTTTTCCCGCGTTTGGTTGTTACGAGAATAACTCCATTAGCAGCTTGCGAGCCGTAAATGGCGGCCGAAGCATCTTTCAGTACGGAGATGCTTTCGATAGTAGCAGGATCAATCCTGTCGAGCGAACGGTTTGGAACGCCATCTACAACAATCAGCGGGTTATTGTTGTTCAAGCTGCTGCGCCCACGGATATAGAGGTTTGAATAATCGTTACCAGGCTCGCCGCTTCTGGCTACAACAACCAAACCGGGCAAATTGCCCGCAAGTGAGTTGGATACGTTCATGGCAGGCGTCTTTAGCACGTCGCTTCCTCGCATGGAAGTAACCGCTCCCGAAAGCGTCTCTTTCTTTTGAGTGCCATATCCGACAACTACAACTTCATCAATCGCTTCAATCAACTCCGTCATTGTCACATTAATAACAGTCTGATCGCTTGCCGGCTTTTCCTGCTCCCGAAAACCGATATACGAAAAAACCAATACGGCATCAGACTTCTGAACGGAAATCGAATACGTTCCGTCCGCTCCCGAAACTACGCCTTGAGTAGTCCCTTTGATAGTGATATTAACTCCGGGCAGAGCATCTTGACTTTCGTCCATCACTTGTCCCGTAACTATTCGCGTTTGCGCCATCACTAAATCACATACCGAACAGAACAGCAACAAAATCAACCCTGTTCGGATTTTCATTCTCATTTTCATTAAATCCATAAATTTTAGAATAAAGGTTTGTTCTCATTTTTTCTAAATAAGGCCACAAAGATAGTCGGTATGAAAATGAAATAATAACAAAATCGTGTCTAATAATAACAAAATAGATTATTTAACACTCGCAGAGTCGATGAACTCCT